>JACDDX010000187.1 GCA_013816685.1 Gemmatimonadales bacterium | reverse complement strand
CGGGGATGGCGATCGTTCGAATGCCGCGTGGGGTCACCGACCTTGGCTCAACATCGCCTGGCCGACCGCAGTTCGGGTGGCGTCCCCCGGCAACTCCAGCAACCGGCCCGTCGCCATCACCACGATGCGGTCGGCCCAGGCGATGAGCTCGTCGAGATCGCTCGAATGAAAGAGCACCGCGGCGCCGCCGCCGGCGGCCCCCCGGAAGCGATCCATCACCGCCCGCGCCGCGTGAATGTCGAGCCCTCGAGTCGGATTCTCGGCCACGATCACCCTCGGCCCGCGTGACAGCTCGCGTGCGACGATGAGCTTCTGCTGGCTGCCACCACTGAGCGAGGCCGCCGGTACATCCGGACTCGACGCGCTGATCGCGTAATCCCGGATCAGCGTTGCGGTCGCCGCGCGGGCCGAGCGCCAGTCGATCCGCCCGCCGCGGATCCACGGCGCCTCGTCGCCCGATCCCAGTACCACATTCTCGGTCAGCGTGAATTCGGCGATCAAGCCCTCCGTCGTGCGGTCCTCGGGTATGAACCCGACCGGAGCCGCAACCTCGAGGCGTCCGCCGCTCGGCCGCAGCCGGCCGGCCACCGCCCGCAGGAGCTCGCGCTGCCCGTTCCCCTCGATCGCGGCGACGCCCACCGCCTCGCCGGACCGCACCTCCAGTGTGACCCCGGCGACGGCAATGCCCTCCCGGCCCTGGCGCGCGACCTCGAGCGACTCGCAGCGGACGAGCACGTCTCCCTTGGGCTGGTCCAGGTGACGTGTCCCGGCACCTTCGGCTCTCGCGTCCCCGCTATTCCCGATCATCGCCGCCGCCAGCGATCCTGCGTCCTGGGCGACGGCCGGGCCGCTGGCCACGACCCGTCCCGCCCGGAGCACCGTGATCCGGTCCGCGGTACCGAGTGCCTCCTGCAGCTTGTGGGTGATCAGCACGACCGCGCCGTCCCCGCCCGAGAACCGGCGCGCCACGCGAAGCAGATCCTCGGCTTCGGCCGGCGCCAAGGCGGCCGTGGGCTCGTCCAGCAACAGGATTCTGGCATCCGCCGCCAGCGCCTTGACGATCTCGAGCCGCTGCTTGAGGCCTGCGGGAAGCGATCCGGCCGGCGTGTCGGGGTCGAGCGGCAGACCAGCCGACTCGCTCAGCCGGCGGACCCGTGCCGACAGCGTCCGCGGCGAGATCGGCCACCCCGCCGCCAGCGCGACGTTCTCGGCGACCGAGAGCGCGGGGATGGACGTGAAGTGCTGATGTACCATCCCGATCCCCTGCCGTCGTGCGTCCCCCGGCGAGCGGATCGTGCGCTCGGCGCCGTTCACCCGGATCGTGCCGCTATCGGCCTGCTCGAGTCCGTAGGCTATCCGCATCAGCGTGGACTTGCCCGCCCCGTTCTCCCCCAGCAGCGCGTGCACCTCCCCCGCTCGCAGGACGAAGTCGGCCCCGCGCAGCGCGTGCACGGGGCCAAACGAGCGGACGATGCCGAGCAGCTCGAGCGCGGGCGGCGGGGTCGCTGGTGGACTCACAGCCCCGTCGGGTGGTCGTGAAATTCCCACTCCAGGTCGAACCGCTCGGCCAGTCTTGAGGCCAGCGCCTGGACGCCAAGCGTCTCGGTGGCGTAGTGGCCGGCGTAGATCACGTTGAGGCCCCACTCGACGGCGTCGAAGTAGGTATGGTGCGGACCTTCGCCCGTGATGAACGTGTCGAGACCCGCATCCCGCGCCGCCGCGATCATACCGCCCGCGCCCCCGGTCACGATACCGACCTTCGAGATCCGCTCCGGGCCGCCCGGGATCAGCTTCGCGCCAGGAGCGAAGGTGCCGAGCACCCGGTCGAGCTCGGCGACAAGCGCGTCGCGCGAGGCGAGCACCGCCGGTGCGTGGCCCCAGACGCCGATCGAACTGCCTTGGTAACTCCCGAACCAGCCATCCACCGCAATCCCCAGCCGCTCGGCCAGTACCACATTGTTGCCGACCTCGGGGTGAAGGTCGAGGGGGATGTGCGCGGCGTAGAGCGCGATGTCGTGCTCGAGGAGCGCGCTGAGCCGGCGGTAGCGGCGGCCGGTCACCGGGACATTGCCGTCCCACAGCAGGCCATGATGCACCAGGAGCAGCGGGGTCTCGCCCCGGTCCGCGATGACGCCGTCGATGGTGGCCTGCGACGCATCCACCGCGGCGACGATGCTGCCCACTCGCCCGCCGTTCTCGACCTGCAATCCGTTGACGGCATTGCGCTCGTCGGGCACCTCACGGATCCGGAGGTAGTCGTCGAGATACGCGACGATCTGGTGCAGCGGGACCGTGCTCACGCTGCCGAGTCGGAGGGGACCGGGTGGAGGGTGCCCGCAGCGATGGAATCGGCGGCGGCCTGGACCCGGGCGCGAAGGGCGGCCGGGACCGATGGCGTGAGCGCCGGGTTCATCTCGTAGCGGACGACGCCGCCTGCCAGCCCGAATGTCTCGACCCGGGAGCGGAACTTCCCCGCCTTCACCTCGCCGGCGACCAGGAGAAAGGCGTGCGGAAGGTCGAGTATCGCGTTGCCAAGCACGTTGGCGGGGGCCAGTCTGGTCTGATCGGCGTTGGCGCCGAACACCCGGAGTTCGGGACGTTCCTTCACCGCCTGGAACAGTCCCAGCGCCGCGGCGTCGGCGTTGTGATGAAACATGTCCGCGCCGAGCCGGATGAGCGCGAGGGTCGCCTCCCGTCCTGCCGCGACGTCGTCGAAGCTGTTGAGGTAGATCTTGCGCGATCGGACACTCGGGTTCACCGCCGTCGCTCCATTGACCCATCCCTGGTAGGCCGATTCGATCGGCGGAAGCTCCATCCCGCCGACGAAGCCGATGAGGTTGGATCTAGTCATCCCGCCCGCAACCATGCCCGCCAGATAGCTCGCCTCGTCCAGCCGGAAGACCAGTGGCGCGACGTTGCCCTTGGCCCGTCTGCCGGACGTCACGATGAAGACGGTCCTCGGGTAGTCGTGCGAAACGCGCTCGGCCAGATCCTGAAACTCGAAGCCGTGGGCGAACACCAGCTCGTAGCCCTGCGCTGCATAACTTCTGAGCGCCTCCTCTTGCTCAGCTGGGGTGTGCGCCTCAACGTTGCTGATCGAGAGTCCGAGCGAATCATGGATTCGATTGAGCCCCTGGTAGGCACCCGCGTTCCACGCTGCATCCGCGATTGAGCCGGGGGTGACCAGTCCGACCCGGGCGCCGCGCTCCGCAGGCTTCGGCGCGCATGCCAGTATCGACACCAAGCCGACAGCAAGCACGCACCGTAAAGTCAGTTGCATTACAGCCTTAACTTCTGCTGGAAGTTAGCGCTCCAGTGTCCGCAGGCGCCGCGGCGTCCATTTTCACCTCTCCAGTGACACGGGCCCCCTCGACAACGGCGATTCGAGGCGCGTGAATGTCGCCAGCTACCACCGCAGTCGCCTGAAGCTCCACCCGCTCAGACGCGTTGATCGATCCCGTGACCTGCCCCGCGATCACGGCTTCGACGGAATGAAGGTCCCCCTCGATGACCGCTCCCGGTGCGACCAGAATCTGGGCACCGACGCGAACCGTGCCTTTGACTCGCCCTTCGATCCGGACGACCCCACTGGTTTCCAGGTCGCCGGTGACCGTCATGTCATTCGCGATAATGGAGAACGGGATCTGGTCGGTGCGGCGGCGGCGGAGCTCCTGCCCCTGCTCGTCGCGCGCGGGATTCGAGAAGATGCCCATCAGCGCCCTTCCTTCACGAGAGTGAGTGGATCGAGTGACACGCCCTCGCGGCGGATCTCGAAATGCAGGTGCGGCGCGGTCGAGCGGCCGGTACTGCCGCTCAACCCGATGACCTCGCCCGCCGGCACCGGCGCGTTGGGCCGCACGAGGATCCGGGAGAGGTGGCCGTACATGCTCTGGTACCCGCCGGTATGCTCCAGGAGGACGAAGAGCCCGTACTCGGGATCGTCCCCCAACTGCCTGACCGTCGCACCCGCCGAAGCGCGAACCAGGCTGCCCACCGGCACCGCGATGTCGAGGCCCGGATGCGCTTCGTCTCCGGCCCCACCCTTCACCTGGCCCCGCGTGAGATATCCGGGCTCATCGAGCGGCCAGAACCGCGGCGTCGTAGCCCCTGCGGTATCGGGCGCCTGACCGACGTGCGCCCGGATCGGTGGCGCCACCGGCAGCGTCGACGCAATCCGCACCGGATCGCGAACGATGTCCGCGCCGATCATGCGGCGAACCTGGGCGAACCTGGTTTCGGCAGTGTCC
>JACDDX010000002.1 GCA_013816685.1 Gemmatimonadales bacterium | reverse complement strand
CGAGATCGGCGACTGGATTGGCGGGCTGCGGTACTGGCTGCGCGGAGGCGTGGCGCATCTGGTCGACGTCCTCGTATTGCCGCAGGCACGTCACCAGGGGCATGCGCATCGTCTCATGGCCGCCTTTGAGGATCGAGCCCGCGAGGCTGGGGCGCATCTGGCCGAGTTCTGGACCGACGACCTCCGATCTGAAGGATTGCTGGCGGCGCTCGGCTGGCGCGTGCTGTTGCGGCGCGACGATTACATCGGCCGCCGAACCTGGTCCCTGATGGAAAAGGCCCTGGAGGCGTAGCTCCGCCGCACCCCCGCATTCCCGATGCAACCTCGGACCAGCCGCGCTATCTTTCGTGGCTGGTCCTCTCTGTATGGACCCAACTGGCTCACCGTCTTCCGGATACTGCATGGGCATCGTCACCGAAGCCGAGCGGGAAATTCAGACCAAGATCGAGGTGCTTCGGGATCTCGAGCCCAAGGTCCACGAGTTGATGGAGATTCACGAACGGAAACGGGAGCTCTGGTTTCCGGTCGACCTCCTCGGCCCAGCCCCGGATGAGTGTCCCGATACTCACCTCGCCGAGCTGCGTTCGCAGGCCGACGGGATTCCGGATTCGGCCCGGGCCGCGATCGCGCTCAACATGCTGACCGAGGAAGGGCTGCCGCATTTCCACCGGTTGCTCGCTGTGTATCTCGGCGACGAAAGCTTCTGGCGCAGCTGGAACAATCTGTGGACCGCCGAAGAAGATCGGCACGGGCAAGTGCTGCACGACTACGTGCGCGACACCCGACTGCTTCAGCAGCGGAAGCTCGAGGAGATGCAGTTCGAATACCTGCGGCGGGGATTCCATCCCGAGTGGGACAAGGACCCGTATCGCGTCTTCGTCTATACCACCGTTCAGGAGCGTGCGACCCAGTTTTCACACGGCGAGACCGGTCGCATCGTCAGCGAGTACGCGCCTCGGCTGGGGGAGATCATGGGCCATCTGGCCAAGGAGGAGGCCCGTCACTACTCGTTCTACCGGACCATCTTCGAGGAGATTTTGAAGCGCGACCCGGACCAGGCCCTGCACTCGGCGTCCTTCATCCTGCCAGCGATCGACATGCCGGGCGTGACGATGCCGGGCTTCAAGGACCTCGCCGAGGTGATCCGGCGAGCCGGCGTTTACGGGCCGCGGGATTACCTGCGAATCGTGCAGGAGCAGATCCGCTACTGGCGGGTCGAGAGCATCCAGGGTCTGGGAGAGTTGGGGCGCAAGGCGCAGGAGAAGATCCTGGGAATTCCGGCGCGTCTCAAGCGGATCGCGGATCACATGGAAACGCGGAGCAAGCGGAAGACATTCGTGTTTGAGGTCGTGTTCAACCGTGAATTCGCGATGGAATGACGGACCGGCTCCCCGTCGGCATACTGGCGGTCATTGCGCTGGTCGGCGGTGCGTGCGGCGGTGATTCGGCGGCGGCCCGACGGCCCTCCATGGCAGCCGAACTGGCTCCGGCCACGCGGGATGCCCAGGCGCTGGGCCGGGAGATCTTCGAGCTGGTGGACCGCGCCGTCGATTATCGCGGGTCGCATCAGGGCCGCCCTGCCTCCTCCCTTCCGCAGATGGGTGTCGAGAGTCTCACGCCAAGCACAGTGCGCAGGCTCGCCAACGTGCAGCGGGAGCCGGTCGTGACCGTCGCCTTTCGTCGCATCGACGGACGCGAAGTCACCGCCTGTCGCGGCGACAGCCAGATCCTGGAGGAAGCCACTCTCAATGCGGGCCGATTCACGCTCATGTGCACCTCCAGTACCGGCTCTCAGCACCCGGTCCAGGTAGGCGAGCCGTCCAACTGACCTGTCGCCACACTCCATGATCCTCAACACGATCGAGCTCGTGGCGCGGGTTGCGGTGGTGATCAGCCTGATCTTCGCGTCGGTGGTCGCGCTGACGCACTGGGCCGTCCGCAGCCGCAGGCTGACCCCGTTCGGAATGTGGGCGCGAGCGGTGCGGCGGATCAGCGATCCGGTGGTCGGAACAGTCGAACGCCGCGTGATCCGCTCGGGCGGCAACCCGCAGGACGCGCCGCTCTGGCTCGTCGGCGTCGTCGTGGCGGCCGGACTGGTGATCCTGAGCCTGTTGCACTGGATCATCGGCGTCGTTGGGACAATGCACTACCTGGTCTATGCCGGGCCGCGCGCATGGCTCCGCGTGCTAGTGGCCGGCGTCTTCGGATTGCTGATGGTCGCGCTGTTCGTTCGCGTCATCTCTTCCTGGATCGGATTGTCGCTGTATTCCCGCGTGCTGCGACCGGTGGTGCTGCTCACCGAATGGCTGCTCGAGCCGATCCGCCGCCGCCTCCCACCGTTCGGCATGTTCGACCTGAGCCCGATGGTGGCCTATCTCCTGCTCTGGATCGTTCGAGGCGTCATGCTGGGTGCGCTCTAAGAAGTGGCGATCGGCTGGGCGCCGTAATATTGTTTAGGGCAGGTAAAGAGGGAGTTCGTGGCGATTTGCGCTGATTGCGGCCACGTTAAACAAACCGCTAAAACGCTTCCCCGCAGCGTTTTGGCCCCGGGGTTTTTCGTTTTTTCGGAGGTTCTCGTGTCCTCAGTGGTCTCCCTTCCCGCAGCGCCCGTCGCACCGGTCCGCAGCCGCGGTGCCCGCCTCGCCGAGCTCGAGCCGCTGCTCGCGCAGCGCATTCTGGTGCTGGACGGAGCCATGGGTACCATGATTCAGCGACATCGGCTGGGAGAGGCCGAGTACCGGGGCACCCGGTTCGCCGATTGGCAACGCGAGGTGCGCGGCAATAGCGACCTGTTGTGCCTGACCCAGCCGGAGATCATCGGGGAGATCCACGCCGCCTATCTGGATGCGGGAGCCGATGTCGTCGAGACCAATTCATTCACCTCGACGAGCATCGCCCAGGCCGACTACGGCATGGAACATCTGGCTTACGAGCTGAACGTGGCCGCCGCCCGTGTCGCCCGGGACGTTGCGGACCGCTTCGAGGCTGATGAGCCATCCCGCCCGCGCTACGTGGCCGGCGCCATCGGGCCCACCAACCGCGCGGCGAGCCTCTCGCCCGACGTCAACGATCCCGGCTTCCGGAACGTGACGTTCGCCCAGCTCGTCGAGGCGTACGGCGAGGCGGTGCGCGGTTTACTCGATGGCGGCGCCGACATCCTACTCGTGGAAACGGTGTTCGACACGCTGAACGCCAAGGCGGCGCTCTTCGCCATCGAGCAGCACTTCGAGGCCAGCGGCGAGCGGGTACCGGTCATGATCTCCGGCACCATCACGGATGCGAGCGGCCGTACGCTCTCCGGCCAGACGGCCGAGGCATTCTGGTATTCCGTATCCCACGCCCGCCCCCTGAGCGTCGGGCTCAACTGCGCGCTCGGCGCCGCCGCTCTGCGTCCGTATGTGCAGGATCTCGCCCGCGTCTCCTCCGCCTACGTCAGCACTCATCCGAACGCCGGGCTGCCCAACGAATTCGGGCAATACGACGAAACACCCGAATCGATGGCGGCGGTCATCGGTGAGTTTGCCCGTCACGGACTCGTCAACATCGTCGGCGGCTGTTGCGGCACCACCCCCGATCACATCCGTGCCATCGCCGAGGCGGTCGGTGGGCTGCCCCCGCGCCGGCGTCCGATCATCGAGCCGCGCTGCCGCCTGAGCGGGCTCGAGCCGCTGGTCATCGGGAAGGACACGCTCTTCGTCAACCTGGGTGAGCGGACCAACGTGACGGGCTCCCGCCGGTTCGCCAAGCTCATCCTGGCTGGCGAGTTCGAAACCGCCCTCGAGGTAGCCCGGCAGCAGGTCGAGAACGGCGCGCAGATGATCGACGTGAACATGGACGAGGGGATGCTCGACTCCGCCTCAGCCATGCGCACGTTTCTCAATCTGATCGCGACCGAGCCCTCGATCAGCCGGGTGCCGATCGTGATCGACTCGTCCAAATGGTCGGTCATCGAAGCCGGACTCCAGTGCGTGCAGGGCAAAGGCATCGTCAATTCCGTCAGTCTCAAGGAGGGCGAGGCGGAGTTTCTCCGCCAGGCCCGCGCGGTCCGGCGGTACGGTGCGGCGGTCATCGTCATGGCATTCGACGAAGCCGGGCAGGCGGATACCGCCGAGCGGAAAATCGCGATCTGCACGCGCGCCTACCGGCTGCTCACCGAGCAGGTCGGTTTTCCTCCCGAAGACGTGATTTTCGATCCGAACATCTTTGCGATCGCCACCGGCATCGAGGAGCATAGCGGCTACGCCATCGAGTACATCACCGCGACGCGCCGCATCAAGGCGGAATTGCCGCACGCGTTGATCAGCGGCGGCGTGAGCAACGTCTCGTTCTCGTTCCGGGGCAACGACCCGCTGCGCGAAGCGATTCACGCCGTCTTCCTGTATCACGCGATCCAGGCCGGCATGGACATGGGGATCGTCAATGCGGGACAGTTGCCGATCTACCAGGACATTCCTCCCGATCTCCTCGAGCGGGTGGAAGATGTGGTGCTCAACCGACGCGACGACGCGACCGAGCGGCTGCTCCAGATCGCCGACACGGTCAAGGGGCTCGCCGCCGCGCAGGCCGCGGATCTGGGCTGGCGGAGCCTGCCGGTCGGGGAACGGCTGGCACACGCGCTGGTCGAGGGCATCGATACCTGGGTCGTGGAAGACACCGAGGCGGCGCGCCAGGAGGTGAAGCGTCCGATCGAGGTGATCGAAGGCCCCCTGATGGACGGCATGAACGTCGTCGGCGATCTGTTCGGCGCAGGAAAGATGTTTCTGCCGCAAGTCGTCAAGAGCGCTCGCGTCATGAAGAAGGCCGTCGCCTATCTCATTCCGTACATCGAGGCCGAGAAGAAGACCCTGGGCGACGGGGCGCAGGCCCGCAGCAAGGGAAAAATCCTGCTGGCTACCGTGAAGGGTGACGTGCACGACATCGGCAAGAACATCGTGGGCGTCGTGCTGCAGTGCAACAATTACGACGTCGTGGACCTGGGCGTCATGGTGCCCGCTGCGAAAATCCTGGAAGCCGCCCGACGCGAGCGAGTGGATCTGATCGGGCTGAGCGGCCTCATCACACCTTCGCTCGAGGAAATGGCGTTCGTCGCGGGCGAGCTGGAGCGGGAGGGGTTCACCGTGCCGCTGCTCATTGGGGGCGCCACGACCTCACGCGCGCACACCGCCGTGAAGATCGAGCCGAACTATCACGGGCCGACGGTCCACGTGCTGGACGCCTCGCGCGCCGTCGGCGTCGCCGGCAACCTGCTCAGCGACACCATGCGCGACGCGTTCGTCACGAAGATCAAGAACGAGTACGTCACGGTGCGCGAGCAGCGCGCCGATCGCGGACCGGCTGAGCGCCGGCAGCCGATCTCGGCGGCCCGGGCGAACCGCATGGTCCTCGACTGGAGCGCTCCGGCACCGGTGCCGACCTTTCTGGGGACGCGGGCGTGGGAGGACTATCCGCTCACCGAGCTCGTTCAGCGAATCGATTGGACTCCCTTCTTCCAGACTTGGGAGCTAGCCGGCCACTATCCCACGATTCTGGATGATCCGCGGGTGGGTGCCAGCGCACGCGCGCTGTTCCAGGATGCCCAGGTGCTGTTGGGGCGGATGGTGCACGATCGGCTGATCACCGCCCGGGCGGTGATCGGCTTCTGGCCCGCGAACGCGGTGGGCGACGACATCGAGGTCTACGCCGACCCCGGCCGTCGGACCCGCGCAGCCGTCGTGCACACGCTCCGCCAGCAGATGGTGAAGGCAGCCGGTCGGCCGAATCTGGCGCTCGCTGACTATGTCGCGCCGCGCGAGAGTGGCGCGGATGACTACATCGGGTCGTTTGCCGTTACGGCCGGCCTCGGCGTGGAGGAACTGGCGGAGACCTTCCGCACCGCGCACGACGACTACAGCTCAATTCTCGCGAAAGCCCTAGCCGACCGGCTGGCGGAGGCGCTGGCCGAGCGCCTGCACGAGCGAGTGCGCCGGGAGTTCTGGGGCTACGCACGCGACGAATCGCTCGACAACGAATCTCTGATCGATGAGTCCTACCAGGGGATTCGGCCGGCACCCGGCTATCCCGCCTGTCCGGACCACACCGAGAAGCGCACGTTGTTCAGACTGCTCGACGCCGAGGCGGCAACCGGCATTACGCTGACCGAGAGCTACGCCATGTTTCCAGCCGCATCGGTCAGCGGGTACTACTTCTGGCGGCCGGAGAGCAGGTACTTCGGTGTCGGCAAAGTGGACCGGGACCAGGTCGCCGATTATGCGCTCCGGAAGGGTGAACCGATGGCCGAGATCGAACGATGGCTGGCGCCCAACCTCGGGTATGGGAGGCAGGGGTGAAGACGCTGCGCGATCTGATCGCTGATGGGCGCGTGCACGTGGCCGACGGAGCGATGGGCACCGTGCTGTACGGCCGCGGCGTGTTCCTCAATGTGTGCTACGACGAGCTCAATCTCCGGCAGCCGGATCTGGTCCGCGAAATCCATCGCGAGTACGTGCGAGCCGGCGCGGAAATTATCGAGACGAACACATTCGGCGCCAATCCACTGAAGCTGGCGGGTGCGGGTCTCGCCGGTGAGACCGAGCGGATCAACACGGCGGCGGCAACGCTGGCGCTGGAGGCGTCCGGCCAGCGGGCTGCCGTCGTGGGGGCGATCGGGCCACTTGGCGTGCGCCTCGAACCGTTCGGGGAGATGTCCGCCGGCGAGGCCCAGATGGCATTCTCTCGGCAGGTGCAGGGACTGCTGGCCGGCGGCGTGTCCGGGTTCATTCTCGAGACCTTCAGCGACGTGAACGAGATCCGGGCCGCCATCGCCGCAGTGCGTGCGCTCTGCGATCTGCCGATCATCGCCCAGATGACCGTCGGCACCGATGGCCGAACGCACTACGGTACCGCGCCGCTCGTGTTCGGGCCGGAGCTCGAGGCGATGGGCGCCGACGTGATCGGCGTCAACTGCGCGGTGGGTCCGCATGGCGTGCTGGAGGCGATCGAACAGCTCGCGGGTGCCACCGGGCGACCGTTGAGCGCGCAGCCGAACGCCGGACTCCCCCGCGAAGTTGGCGACCGCAAGATCTACATGGCGAGCCCCGAATACATGGCGAGCTACGCGCGCCGTATGGTGGAAGCCGGAGCGCGCTTCGTCGGAGGCTGCTGCGGCACCACGCCGGAGCACATCAAGGCGATCGTCGGGTTCGTACAGAGCGTCTCCCCACGTCATGCGTTCACCGTCTCCGAGACAGCACTACCCGCTGTCGCACGCGAGCCGGTGCCCCTGGCCGAGCGCTCGAAGCTTGGCGCCAAGCTGGCAGCCGGTCGGTTCGTGACGACCGTCGAGATCGTTCCCCCCAAGGGGGTCAATCCAGCTCCAATGTTCGAGCAGGTGCGCCAGCTCAAGGCCGCGGGCGTCGACGCGGTGAACGTTCCCGACGGGCCCCGGGCGCAGAGCCGGATGGGGGCGCTCCTCTCCGCGCTCATGATCGAGCGCGAAGTCGGGCTCGAGGCGGTCGTCCACTACGCCTGCCGCGACCGCAACCTCCTCGGCATGTTGTCAGACCTGCTCGGGGCCGCCGCGGCGGGCGTCCACAACCTGCTCCTCGTCACCGGCGACCCGCCGAAGATGGGCCCCTACCCCGATGCCACGGCCGTGTTCGACATCGACAGCATCGGCCTCACCAACCTGGTTTCCCGGCTCAATCGCGGGCTGGATCCGGGCGGCAACGCGATCGGCGAGCCGACCCGCTTCGTGGTGGGCGTCGGGGTCAATCCCGCAGCGCCCGATTTCGAGCGCGAGCTCAGCCGGTTCCGGTGGAAGGTGGACGCGGGGGCGGAATTTGCCATTACCCAACCGGTCTTCGATCTCGACCAGTTCGACCGCTTTCTCGATCGCCTGGGCGAAACCCGTATTCCCGTGATCGCGGGCATCTGGCCACTGGTGTCCCTGCGGAACGCGGAGTTTCTAGCCAACGAGGTACCGGGCATCACCGTGCCGGACGGCGTGCTGGAGCGGATGCGGCGGGCAAGCGCGGGTGGAAAGGAAGAGGCACTGGCGGAGGGGGTGCGCATTTCGCAGGAGATGCTCGTCGCCCTCGCCGAGCGGGTACAGGGAGCGCAGGTCTCCGCCCCACTCGGGCGTGTGTCCGTGGCGCTCGACGTACTCGATTCGGTGCGCATTGAACCCGCCGGTGGGCCTCGGTATACTCCCGCACGCTGACACCCGACCCACACCGCTGGGACGCCATCATGCAGGACCTCGCTCTCGCGCAGCCGCTCACCACCCTCTCCGATGAAGAGACCATGTTCCGCGACGCCGTCCGCGAGTTCGCGGAATCGTCGGTGCGACCATACGTCAGCGAGATGGACGAGGCGGCGCGGTTCCGTCCCGAGCTGATCGCGTCGTTCTTCGAACTCGGCCTCATGGGCATCGAGGTGCCGGAGCAGTTCGGCGGAGCTGGGGGCAGCATCTTCATGGCGACACTCGCCATCGAAGAGCTGGCGCGGGTGGATGCCTCTGCGGCGATCTACGTGGACGTGCACAACACGCTCGTGAACAACGCCGTTCGCCGCTGGGCCTCCACCGAACAGCATTCGCGATATTTTCCGCGACTCACGGTCGACCTGCTCGGCGCGTTCGCGCTGTCGGAGCCGGCGAGCGGCAGCGACGCCTTCGCGCTCGAGACCAGGGCTGATCGCGTCGAGGGCGGCTGGTCGCTCACCGGGCGCAAGTTCTGGATCACCAACGGCGCCGAAGCCGGGCTGTTTATCGTCTTCGCCAATACCGACTTCTCGAAGGCTTACAAGGGTATCACCGCGTTCCTCGTGGAACGTGAACTCCCGGGGTTTTCGGTGGGCAAGAAGGAGAACAAGCTCGGTATCCGCGCGTCGAGCACGACGGAGCTGATTCTGGAAGCCTGTCGAGTGCCCGACGAGAACGTGCTCGGTCCGGTGGGGCAGGGTTACAAGATCGCCATCGAGACGTTGAACGAGGGCCGGATCGGTATCGGCGCCCAGATGATCGGTGTCGCCGCCGGCGCGCTCCAGGCGGCCCTGCAGTACACGCGCGAACGGCGGCAGTTCGGGAAGGCGATCGCGGATTTCCAGGGCGTCCAGTTCCAGCTCGCCCAGATGGCCACCGATCTCGAGGCAGCGCGGCTGATGGTGTACAACGCGGCGCGCATGAAGGACGCGGGGCAAGCTTTCCAGCAGCAGGCAGCCATGGCGAAGCTCTGCAGCTCGCAAACGGCCGACCGCATCACCAGCCAGTGCCTCGAGCTCTTCGGCGGGTATGGATACTCAAAGGAGTATCCCGCCGAGAAGTATTATCGCGACGCGAAGATCGGTACGATCTACGAGGGGACCAGCAACATGCAGCTTCAGACTATCGCAAAGGGCATGATGAAATAGTGCCCGGCCACACTACCGTTCGGGCGAAGCACGCTCGCGCGCGGGAGCACCTGCCGTGCCGGCCTCCGGCATCACCGGTAACGCCCGGTCCATACCGATGACCATGCCGTTGCGGGCCGAGAGCTCGCCTGCTACGACCATGGCCCCCGCGATATGGTACACCCCCTTCGCGTCCCGCGTGACCGGGCGCGAACTTCCGTCCAGAGTGCGAACGCTGCCGCCACGGAGGAGATCGGCGAGCGAGTGATCTCCCTCGATCAGATGCGCCCGAAGCCAGACTGAAGCGCGGGTGGTATCGGCTCGCAGGGAGTCGAGCCGCTCGGCCGTGACCTCACGAAAGCCGCCGTCGACCGGAGCCAGCAGAGTGTACTCGCCTGACCCGGTAAGGCGCGAGGCCCAGCCTGCAGCCCCGACGAGTTGCAGAAAATGCTTGAAGCCGCCCACCATCCGTGCGGACGTCAGAAGGTCGGGGAACTCACTTCTGTGCAGGCCCCCACCTCGTCGGGCATCCATGCGCGCTGTAAGGCTGGTGTCGCTGACCGGCGTGCTCTTCGACCCCGAACCGCCGCGGGCGCTGTCGCCGCGGGCGCTGTCACCGCGGGCGGCGCTTTCCCGACCAAGGCTGTCGTCACGCAGCCTATCCGGCGCGGTCGCGCGGCGCGTAAGCGTGTCGTTCAGCACGCTGTCAACCGAGATCGTGTCTGTCCCGGACGGGACCTGAGCCGAATCGACCGGGACGGAATCGCTGAACCGCCCAGTATTCGGAGCGTAGCCGGAAGTCGTGGAATCAAGGTCGCCGGGTGGTCGTGTGCCGCCGCTGTCCGCCGACGCCGACGCGGCACCCCTCGTCGACTCAAATCGCGAGCCCACTGCGGCGGCGCTGTCCTGAGCGGCCACGCTCCGAACGAGGAACGTAGCTATGCACGATAGCGCGAGCCCGCATATCCGACGTGACCGAGGCACGGTGAACTCCGAGGACGGCTAGCGCTGCTGCGAGGTGCTGTTGTTCGTCCCGGTCGAGGTGCTGTCAATGGTGCCGGTTCCGGTCGAATCTGCACCAGTCGAGTCGTTAATGCCACCGGGGAGGGCGCCCGAGTCACTCGGCAGTACGGTCGAGTCGGCCGGTGCGGGCTGTGTCTGCGCGGGAGCGGGGTTCTGCCCATGACCTTGCACGTTGCCGGGCTCTGCGGACCCAGCCGAGGTGTCATTTCGCTCGATACCCGAGTACCCAGCGGTATCAGCCGCAGGGTTGGTTCCCTGCTGCTGGAGAAAGGTGTCCACCGGCGTCTGCTGAACCGTGCCGCCGGTCGTGTCCCTTTCCATCCCGCTGTAACCCGACGGGTGGCTCGACGTTGCGGCGGTCTCGAGGCCCGTGCTGTCGCGCGGGGCAGCGCCGGCTTCGTCGGTGCGTGCCGAATTGCTGCTGCACGCAATGGCGACAATGAACACGCCAGCAGTTGCGATTCGTGCGCGGAGTGTGGCTCTCATGTACCCTCGTCCGTGGGCTCGAGGATGTTCAAACGTCTTTCTGGCTTCCATTTAGTCGATTCCAATTCCCCGCCGCGCTCACACCTCCGATACAGTTGCCAATCTGGCCGGACGGGCACTGGGCAGCTGTGATGATTGTCACCGTACAAGGCGCGGCTCTTGCTTCAAGGGCCCGCTCCTGTCGCCACTTACCGAGTCCCGAATTCCGCCGATTCCATATAAAATGGCTGCAGGCAGTAATTTAGGATCAACGGACCGTTGCGCCCTCATCGATATTGCAGCAAGAGTTCAGCACCTCCTCTACTGATTCGAGACCTCTGTGCCCCTACAGTCATCCAAGTTACAATGTGGTAAAACCTTGGCCCTCTGCGGACTCCTGGCGGCAACGCCGCTGATCGCGGATGCGCAGGCGACGCCACAAGGGCTGGCGGGTCGAATGGCTGAGTGGTATGAGGCGGCCAGCCGGAATGCACCGGGTCAGTGGGGCGTAGCGGTCGCGGACCAGTCGGGCAAGATGCTGTGGAGCGTGAATCCGGAAGAGCCCCTGATGCCGGCTTCGACAGTCAAGCTGTTCACGACGGGGTTCGCGAGAAGCGTCCTTGGTGGAACGGCACGCCGTCCGACCCGGGTGGTGGGCGTCGGCTCGCTGAATCCGAAGAATGGGGAGTGGGTCGGCACCTGGGCGCTGGAGCTCAATGGCGATCCCTCGCTGGAGCGGGCTGCAGGTCAGGGTCCAACCTTCTACGATCTGGCCTTGCAGTTGGCGAGCAGCGGAGTTCGGAAGATCACCGGCCCGCTTCAGGTTCAGAGCGCAGACGGCCCCGCTAACGCCGTCTATCCGGCTGCCTGGTCGCCGCGCCACTATGGCCGGCTCTTCGCTCCGCTCGTCGGCCCGCTCACGCTGCACGAAAACGTCATCTCGATCACCGTGCAGCCGGGCTCGCGATCGGGCCAGCGCGCACTGTTGGTCTCCACGGCCCCACAGGGGCTGGCATCGAGGGTCAAGGTTACCGCCCTCACCCGGTCTGGACGCCGCAGCCACCTGAGTTTCCGGGAGACCTCGAACGGGGTCTTCATCGTGTCCGGCACGATCGGAGTCCGCGGCGGCGCCCGGGCACTGACCGGGGTGTCGTCCGACCCTCGCGCGGTCCTGAACGCCGTGTGGGCTTCCGCACTTCAGCGCGCCGGCATCACCTGGAGCGCGGCCAGCCCGAGGCGAGCCCCGGCAGTCGGCGGCCCCCGGGTGCTTGCCGAGGTTGCCTCGCCCCCGCTCGATTCGCTCGCCAGTGAGATCAATCGCCGCAGTCTGAACTACGGCGCCGAACTTCTGCTCCAGTGGGCGGGCGGGAGGGACCAAGGTGCCCAGCATCTTACCGATCACGTGCGCCAGGTCATCGGCCGCCAGAACGGCGTCTATCTGGTCGATGGAAGCGGACTCTCCTACGAGGACCGCGTGTCGCCCGAAGCGTTCGTGGCCTATCTCGCGAAGTTTCCGGGCACCCCGGCCGGCCGCAACTTTCCCCAACTCCTTCCCGCCAACGGCACCGGCACGCTCCGACGATTGAACACCGGCTTTCCGGGCACCGGCGTGGTGCGGGCGAAAACCGGAACGCTGGGCCGCGTCTCCTCGGTGGTCGGGTATTTGGGTCAATCGGATGGCACGCTGCTGATCTCGCTGATGTATAACGGTCCCCGTCCCTGGGCCGCCCGTCAGTCGCAGTGGAATCTGTTCCGCACCCTCGGCGCCAACGGGGTGATCATCCCCGCCGATACCACCGCTGAGGTCCCACCGGTGCAGCTCGGCGGTGACGAAAGCCGCTGATCGATCCGGAGGATCACGCCGATACGCGAACGGCCCGGCAGCGTTGCCGGGCCGTTCTCATGTGTGCTATTTCAGATCTAGGCCCGTCGCGAGCCAGCTACCAGCAGCACCACGCCACCGACGATGGCAAGACCACCGAGGATCGGGGGCAGCGCGACCTTTTCCTTCTTGTCGGCGCTGGCCTGGATCGGCCCAAGGTCAACGACTTTCTCCCTGTGTTTAAAGGAGAAGCCGCCGAAGGCAAGTGAGACAACACCCAGAATGATCAACAGCACCCCAACGATGGCCGCGGGCTTCATACGGGTCGCCTCCCCTGGATCACGCGGATGAGCACGACCGCGAGAGCCAGCACGAGCAGAATGTGAATGAATCCACCGAAGGTATTGGCCGACACCACACCGAGAAGCCAAAGCACCAGAAGTGCTACGCAGATCGTCCACAACATGAGCCAACCTCCCCAGAGGTGGATCGAGCGGAAGCTTAGCGGAGCGGGAACCCTGGCAAGCTGGTGACTCGTCGGCGTAAGTGCCGTGACAGCAGTCACGCTGACATGCTGCCCCGGCAAAAGGAAAATCCGCCGGGAGGCGGGCTTGCCGTGTTGCGAGTCCTGATCGAATCAGTGCGTAGGCCGCCTCCGCCAAAGGACTGGGCATGCTCGGTTGCTGGACGCCACGGCTGACGGGGCCTACTTTCCACCATCCCTGGACCCCCTCTCCCGCGCGCCCCGGACGACCCATGGCAACCACTGCCCCCCAGCGACCGACCGCGCCCGCGGGCGGTTTCGAGCCGTTCGTTCCCGCGGGCCAATCGCCGGCGGAGCTCACCCTGCGTGCACTGGCGCTGGGTGCGATCCTCGGCATCGTGTTCGCCGCGTCGAGCGTGTATCTCGCGCTCAAGATCGGCCTCACGGTCTCCGCGTCGATCCCCATTGCCGTGCTCTCCGTGGCCTTTTTCCGCACACTGGGCCGGTCCACGATCCTCGAGAACAACATCGTGCAGACGACGGGGTCGGCGGGCGAGTCGATCGCGGCGGGCATGGTGTTCACGCTGCCCGCCATCCTGCTGATGGGCTACGACCTCAGCATCAGCAAGGTCGCCGTGATCGCCGTGGTGGGCGGGCTCCTCGGCGTGCTCCTCATGATTCCGCTCCGGCGGGCCTTGATCGTCAGGGAGCACGGGCGACTGACCTATCCGGAGGGAACCGCCTGCGCGGAGGTCCTGGTCGCCGGCGAACGGGGAGGGCTCCAGGCTCGGCTCCTGTTCCAGGCGTTCGGCATCGCGTTCGCCTACAAGTTTCTGATGTCCGGCCTCAAGGCCTGGAAGGAATATCCCACCCGGCTGTTCCAGAGTTACAATGGAGCGTCAATCTCCGCCGAAGTGTCGCCCGAGCTGCTGGGCGTGGGCTACATCATCGGGCCCCGGATCGCGGGATATCTCTTCGCCGGCGGCTCGCTCGCCTATCTGGTGCTAATTCCGGCGATCAAGCTCTTCGGCAGCGGGCTCACCAGGCCGATCTTCGCCGAGACGAAGTTGATTGCGGACATGAGCCCGGGCGAGGTCCGGGCGAATTTCGTGTTCTACATCGGGGCCGGGGCGGTCGCATCGGCCGGGATCATCGCGCTGCTCCGGGCGCTGCCGACGATCGTGGGCGCGTTCCGGTCGGGTTTCCAGGACCTCAAGGGATCGATGGGCGACGCGGCGGCGCGGGTTCGCACCGACGTGGACTTGCCGATCTGGGTCACGATCGTGGGCGCGATCGCGCTGGCGCTCCTGCTCACCGTGCTGCCGCAGGTCGGGGTCAATCTCCTGGGCGCGGTGCTGATCGTGGTGTTCGGGTTCTTCTTCGTCGTGGTGTCGGCCCGGATCACCGGCGAGATCGGAGTCAGCGCCAATCCGATCTCGGGCATGACGATCGCCGCGCTGATCGGCACGACCTCGATCTTCCTCATCATCGGGTGGACCGGTGTGGACCACCGCGTCGCGGCGATCTCGATCGCCGCGGTCATCGCCGTGGCGGCCGGCAACGCCGGCGCCACCAGCCAGGACCTCAAGACCGGCTTTCTGGTGGGGGCGACGCCACGGCGGCAGCAGCTCGCGATCATGGTGGGCGCGGTCACGTCCGCCCTCGCGATCGGCTGGACGCTCACGCTCCTCAACAACACCTACACCAACATCATCCCCGAGCGGCACCCGGGGGTGACACTACAAGCGGCGGCGCCGGGCTCGGAAGGCCGATCGGTCACCACGCTGGGTGAGCGGATGCACCACGACGGTCGTGACTGGGACGTCGTCCGGGTCAACGTGCCGACCGACGGCATCCTGCCAGGCAAGTACCTGCTCGATCCGGGGTCGCGCGAGGTGGCCTATCTGGTTGATCCGGGCATTGGCGGGCGGGTGCGCGAACTCAACGGCCGGCCCGTCACCAAGCTGGACTCGCCCAAGGCCACGATCATGGCACTGGTCACCGACGGAATCCTCACCCGCCGGCTGCCCTGGGGGCTGGTCCTGCTCGGTGTGTTCCTCACCGTCTCGATCGAATTAATGGGATTGCAGTCGCTGCCCATCGCGGTCGGCGTGTATCTCCCGATCTCGACCTCGTCGGCCATGTTCGCTGGAGGCGTGGTGCGCTGGCTGGTCGAGCGACGGGTGCGAGGGACGCAGCAGACGCTGGCGGAGGTCGAGTCGGGCCCGGGTGTGCTCTTCGCCAGCGGGCTGATCGCGGGAGGTGCGCTCGCCGGCGTGGCGGTGGCTGGGGTGGCGGCCGCCCTTTCGGGGCGCGCCGAGGGAGCGGGTGTGCCCGCGGCCGATTATCTGGCGCACCTGGTGGGCCTCGACCGAACCCTCGGCGCCATCGCCACGAGTGACGTCGCTGCCGTAGTCGCCTTCGTAGTGCTGGCCGCGATTCTGTCGCGTGTGGCGCGGCGGACGGCATGACACTGCCGGAGCGATCCCACCAGACGCCGTCCCCGCTGTCCGCCTCCGCCAGCGCGCGCATGATTCACGCGGCGCTGCTGTTCGGGATCGTGCTGTTCTGGGGGATCGCGTGGTACACGGGAGACACGATAGCCATACCGGTCGCGGCACTGCCCGACCGCAAGGTGCTGTATATCTCGCTCTTTCTGGTGAGCGCGACCCTCTTCGGCGCCGCCGCCTTCACCGCCGGACGACTGCCCACCAGACCCCTCGCCTTGACGGCGGACGAATGGTGGCGTCGCAATCTCGGGCGAGCGGTGGTCGTCTGGACGCTGGTCGAAACCCCTGCGATCCTCGGGACGATCGCGTACCTGCTCACGAAGGATTTCCGCTCGCTCCTGGCTCCGTTCATCGGGCTCCTGCTGTTCGTGAATTACCGACCCAGCCGCTTTTTGATCGAGCGTTGAGTGCGGGTGGTCACTTTGCTGCCCGCGGCAACTGAAATCGTGGCCGCGCTGGGCGCAGCCGACTGGCTGGTGGGAGTCTCGCACGAGTGCGACTACCCGCCCGGGGTGGAGCGGCTGCCGCGGGTCACCGCGACTCCGATCAACATTTCGGCCCCGGGCGCGGTGATCGATGCAGAGCTGCGGCGGCTGCTGGACGCGGGACAGCCGGTCATCGGGCTGGACGCGGCGCAGCTCGCCCTGCTCGAGCCCGATCTGCTGATTACGCAGGGACTCTGCGACGTGTGTGCGATCGACAGTGGAGAGGTGCTCCGCGAAGTCACGACGCTGCGCTCGGCCCTCGGGCGTACCCGCGTCCTGTCGCTGAATGCGCACGACGTGGCGGGTATCGCAGCCGATGTGCGAACCGTCGGAAAGGCACTCGGGCTCGACGCCCGGGCGGCGGAGGTCGGTAGTGAGCTGACAAGCGTTGTCCGCGAGATGCGCCCGAACCCAGGAATCGACCGGCCCAGGGTCCTCTGCATCGAGTGGCTCGACCCGCTGTATCTGGCGGGGCACTGGGTGCCGGAGCTCGTCACGGCGGCCGGCGGCGAGGATGTGGGCGCCCGGCCCGGCCAGCGCTCCGCACGGCACTCATGGCGTCGCGTCGCCGCGCTGCAACCCGACCTCATCATGGTGCTGCTCTGCGGATTCGGTGTGCCGCGCGCACTCACCGAGCTGGCCGCGCTCGCCGATCCCGAGGCGCTCGCGCTGATGGAACGGGTTCCGACCTGGGTCGTGGACGGCAACGCCTTTACCTCCCGGCCAGGTCCGCGGGTGGTGGAGGGCGCCCGCCAGATTCGCAGGGCCATCGAAGGTGCCGGCCATGCGCACGGACCGGTGCGATGGATTCCAGAGCATGCGAGGAGCGCGTGAAGCCAGACAGCCTGACCTTTCTCAAGACCCTGCTGGACACGCCGGGACCGAGCGCATTCGAGGCCGCGCCTGCCCGGGTGTGGCGCGCCGAGGCGGAGCGATTCGCCGAGAGCGTCCGGGCGGACGTGAGCGGCAATTCCTTCGCGGTGCTGGGCGACGGGCGGCCCCGGCTCATGTTCGCCGGACACATCGACGAGATCGGTGTGATGGTCACCTACATCGATGACGACGGCTATCTCAGCTTCGACGGAATCGGCGGTTGGGATCCGCAGGTCTTCGTGGGGCAGCGCGTCGTTCTACTGGGACGCGGCGGCCAGGTGACGGGGGTCGTTGGGAAGAAGGCGATTCACCTGATGGAGAAGGACGATCGGGAGCGGGTGTCGAAGATCGAGGAGCTCTGGATCGACATCGGCGCTGCCAACCGGGGGGAAGCCGAGCACCGGGTCCGGATCGGCGATCCGGGCGTGCTGGCCGCCTCGGCGCTCGACTTCCCCAACGGCCGACTGGTGAGCCGCTGCATCGACAACCGGATCGGGGCGTTCGTCGTGTTGGAAGCGCTGCGGTACCTGACCGACGGCGCCCGCCCGCTGGCCCAGGTGACAGCGGTGGCCACGACTCGCGAGGAGATCTCCTCAGTGGGAGGCGGTGCCCGCTCCTCGGCCACCGCCCTCGAGGCCGACGTCGCAATCGTGGTCGACGTGACCCATGCGACCGACTACCCCGGACTCGATAAGCGAAAGCACGGAGATTATCGGCTGGGCGGCGGTCCGGTGCTCTCTCGGGGCGCAGCGGTGAGCGAGATCGTCTTCGAGCGACTGGTTGCGGCCGCGGAGGCGGAGGCAATTCCCTACAGCATCGAAGCGGCCTCGCGGGACACCCGGACGGACGCTGAAGGCATTTTCAACGCCGGGCGCGGAATCGCCACCGCATTGGTGTCCGTTCCGAATCGCTACATGCACAGTCCCAACGAGATGGTCGCGCTGGAGGACCTCGATCGCACCGCACGGCTTCTGGCAGCGTTCGCGCGGGGGCTCGACGGGGAAACGAGTTTCATTCCCCGCTGAACCGCGCGATATTTCGCGAATGCACCGATCGATTCCCGCCATGCACCGATCGATTCCCGCCGCGGCAATTCTCGCCGCGCTCGTTGGCAGTATTGTGCTGGCGGCACGGCTCGAGGCGCAACTCGTCGAGATGCCGCGCCAGCGACCGGCGCCCCGCAGCGTCGCCCGTCCCACGCCGCTCCTGGACGACATCAAGTTCCTCAGCGCCGATCGGCTGGCGGGTCGGATGACCGGCTCCCCCGGGGCCGATACCGCCGCAGCATACCTGGCCCGCCGGTTCGAGGACGCGGGCCTCCAGCCCGCGGCCGGGGGCTGGTTTCAGCCATTCACTATCAGCCGCGACGCACCGGTAGCGCAGCACGCGCAGATCGGAGGTGCGCCGGGGCAGAACGTCATCGGCATTCTCCCCGGCCGTGATCCGGAGCTGCGCAGCCAGACCGTCATCGTGGGTGCCCACTACGATCATCTGGGCATGGGCGGGTTCGGGGCGCTCGACCCGGACAGCACCGGTCGGGTGCACAACGGCGCCGACGACAATGCATCGGGTGCGGCGGCGTTGATCGAGATCGCGGCCCGGCTGGCGGGTGCGCCGCCTGCCCGGACCATCGTGTTCATCGCCTTCGGCGGCGAGGAGCTCGGGCTCCTGGGTTCGTCCTATTATGTCCGGCAGCCGATCTACCCGATCGCGCGGACGATCGCGATGATCAACCTCGACATGGTCGGGCGGCTCCGGAACGGGCGGTTGATCGCCTACGGTGTGCAGACGGCGCGGGAGTTCCCCGCCCTGCTCGACTCCCTCAACTGGTATGCCGGCTTCGACCTGAAAGCCCAGGGCGACGGCTACGGCCCCAGCGATCAGAGCTCCTTCTACACGGCTCACTTGCCGGTGCTGCATCTCTTCACCGATCTGCACGAGGACTACCACCGCACCACGGACGACTGGAACAAAATCAACCTCGACGGGCTCAAGCGCGTCACCGACTTCACGGTGGGACTCGTGACCGCGCTCGCCAACCGTCCCGCACCGCTCACTTTCGTGGAGCGCACCGCGACCGTGGCGTCAGCCCACGGCGCCCCTCCGCACGCAAACGAGAAGGCACCGGTCACGCCCGGCTACCGCGCCTATCTGGGGACGGTGCCCGACATGGCGAGCTCGCCTGGAGGCGTGCGGCTGTCCGGCGTGCGCGCCGGCAGTCCCGCCGACCGGGCCGGACTCCGGGGGGAGGACATCATCACCCGCATCGGCGCCATGGAGGTGCCGGATCTCGAGGCCATGACTCAGGCCCTCCGCAACCACAGTCCGGGCGACACGGTGGACATCATGATCCGGCGCGGCACGGGAACTACCACCGTCCGGGCCACGCTCGGAACCCGGGGAGGCTGAATGCCGGTCCTCGACTCCGGCCGCATCGTCGCGGCGCTCCGCGGCGCCTTCGCGCGCGAGGTCGGGCGGGACGCGTTGCTGCAGCTCGCGGCCGAGCGGATCCAAGCCGCCGGCGTCCCCTACACGTCGGTCTATCTCTACATGCTGCACGGCGGCGAGGCGCTGGAGCTCGAGGCTTTCGCGGGCCGGGAGACGGAGCACACCCGCATCGCCGTCGGGCAGGGCGTCTGCGGCACGGCGGTGTCGACCGGTCGCGACCAGAACGTACCCGACGTGCGGACCATCGAGAATTACATCGCCTGCAACGCGTGGACTCGCTCCGAGCTGGTGGTGCTCATCCGGCGGGGCACGATGGTGCTGGGCCAGATTGACGTCGACAGCGACGAGCCCGACCCGTTCACGCCCCAGGAGGAAGCCGAGGTGCGGCAGGTGGCCGACGCGCTCGGCGTGCTGCTCTAGGGCGCGGCGTGCCCTCACTCCGCGCCTGGACCTCCGCCCGATTTACGGTGCCGCTTCCTGCCGGGCACCGGTTCCCCATCGCCAAGTACGCCCGCATCCGTGACGCGGTAATATCGCGCGGCCTCCTCCCCGCCTCGGCCATTCACGAGCCCGATCGCGCCGACCTGTCGGCCCTGCGCCTCGCGCACACGCAGGAATATCTCGACGCGGTCACCGAGGGCACGCTCGCGCCGATGGCCGTGCGAGGGCTCGGATTTCCCTGGAGCCCGGCTCTCCGCGAGCGGTCGCTCCGCACTGCGCAGGGGACGATCGAGGCCGCGCGAGACGCGCTTACGTCCGGCGCGGGGATCAATCTCGCGGGCGGCACCCACCACGCCTTCGCCGACCGGGGCGAGGGGTTCTGCGTGTTCAACGACGTGGCCCTCGCCATCCGGGTGCTCCAGCGGGACGGACAGCTCACCCGGGCCGCGGTGGTGGATCTCGACGTTCATCAGGGCAACGGCACTGCGCGGATCTTTGCCGATGACCCCGACGTCTTCACCTTCTCGATGCACGGCGGCCGCAACTACCCCTTTCACAAGGAAACCAGCGATCTCGACCTCGAGCTGGAGGACGGCTGCGAAGACGCAGCCTACCTGGCGCTCCTCGAGCGGCACCTGGGCCCGACGCTGGATCTCGCCCGCCCCGAACTGGTGTTTTATCTTGCGGGAGCCGACCCGTACGCCGGCGACCGATTCGGGCGACTGGGTCTGAGCATCGAGGGGCTTCGCCGCCGGGACGCCATCGCGTTCGACGCCTGCCGCCGCCGGGGGCTGCCGGCGGTGCTCACCATGGCGGGCGGCTACGCCCACACACTCGACGATATCGTTACGATCCAGACCAACAGCGTGGCGGCTCTCCTGGCCTCGCACGGGTGACCGGTACGAACCGGGAGGTCCGCGGGATCACGATTTACGAGGAGCGGGTGGGTTCGGGACCACCCGTCGTGGTGCTGCACGGCGGTCCCGGCGCGAGCCACGACTACCTCCGGCCCGGCTTCGACACGCTCGCCGACCGGCACACGCTCATCTTCTACGATCAGCGGGGCGGCGGCCGGTCGCCCGTGCCGCGCGAGGTGCCGGTTGGCTGGACCGAGCAGGTGGCGGACCTCGAGGCGCTGCGTGAGACCTGGGCCCTGGAACGGCTCACCATCGCCGGCTACTCGTGGGGCGGGCTGCTGGCGCTGCTGTACGCGCTGGAACATTCCGATCGCGTCGCTCGGCTCGCGCTGGTTTCGCCGGCCCCGGCGTGGCGCGCTGCCCGGGAGGAGTTCGAGCGCAGCTTCGGACATCGTACTCTCGATCCCCTGCTTCAGGAGGAGCGGAGAGCGCTCCGGGAGAGCGGGCTCCGGGAGCGTGACCCCGACCGCTTTCAGCGCCGGCTGTTCGAGCTCTCGGTCGCGGGCTACTTCGCCGACCCGGCAAAGGCGCGGGCGCTCACGCCATTCCGCGTGACCGGTCGGACCCAGCAGGAGGTCTGGGCTAGTCTCGGTCCGTACGATCTTCGCCTCCACCTGCCGACATTGCGCGGCATCGCGTCCCTGGTGCTGCACGGGGAGGCGGATCCGATCCCGATCAGCGCCGCGCGAACCACGGCCGAGTTGATCGGCGCTCCATTTCATCCGGTCCCGGAGTGCGGCCATGTGCCGTTCGTCGAGGCCCCGGAGACCTTCCGCCGCGTCGTCGGGGAGTTCCTCGGAGGCTGAGCCGCCGAGTCACGCTCCGGAGACGGGTGGCGGCGGCTGATTACCTTTCCGCGATGGACCGCCCCACCCCCTTCGATCTCGTCTTTGCCGATTTTGCCCGCGACCGGTTTCCCGATATCCAGACCGCGCTCGCCGCGGGCGATCACGACCCGCGGGACCGGGACGCCTTTCTTCTGCTCCGTGAAACCGTCACGCTACTGCGTGGGCTCCGGCCGGACGAGGGCCTGGGGGAGGGCATCGACCAGCTCGCGGCGCTGCTGCATCACGCTTACCTCTTCTGGGTGGGGGGTGCGGTCGTCACGACGGTCGATGCGGAGATGCTCGACGATCTGCTGCGGCCCGACTATGTCGCGAGCGGTCCCGCTTCGATGAACGAACCGATCCCCGCGATCTATGCTCAGCTCGCGCCCGGCCGGGTCTGGGCGGCGGTGGTGCCGCAGCAGTCGGCGGAACCGATGGACGGCTGCTTCGTGCACGCGGCGCCTGCCCCCGGCGCGCTCCGAGTGCTCGGCGTCTTCGGCGTCCGCCCCGACCGGGACGGGTTCAGCGTCGTGGAAGCGATCGGCACACGTGCGATTGGCCTGGAGCGGCCCGATGGCTCCCCGCTCTTCTCGTCCACCCTGCCGGGCGGCGAGGCGGCCGGGCTCCGCTCGCTGGCTGGTGCCGAGGAACTGCTGGAGCTCGCCTGGCGGGTGTGGCCGCTGACCGCCGGGACGGCGACGGGGGCAGCACAGTGGACAGCGTGAGCGCGTTCATGGACCGGAAGGCCGTCGCGCAGGTTATGGATCAGATCGCCGCGTTCCTCGAGCTCAAGGGCGAGAATCCCTTCCGCATCCGGGCCTTCCGTACCGCGGCCAAGGCGGTCGGCAGCTATCCGGGCGACCTCACGCAGGCGCTGGAGGACGGCTCGCTCGCCTCGGCCAAAGGCGTCGGCCCGGCCACCCTGCAGATCGTGCAGGAGGTGGTGAACACCGGTCGAGCGACGATGCTGGAGGAGCTGCGCGAGCAGATCCCGCCAGGGCTGGTGGAGATGCTGGCGATCTCGGGACTCGGGGTCGGCAAGATCCGGCAGATCCATGACGTGCTCGGCATCGACTCGATTCCGGACCTCGAGGCCGCCGCGCGGGACGGGCGGCTCGCCCGGCTGCCGCGCTTCGGCCAGAAGACGTCGGAGAATATCCTCAAAGGCATCGCTTTCCTCCGTCAGGCGAGCGCGTTCAAGCTCTCGCACCACGCGGCGGACGAGGCGGCGGGGCTCCGCGCGGCCTTGGCGCAGCTGCCGGGGGTGACGCAGGCGGTGGTCGCTGGCGAGGTCCGGCGCCGCACCGAGGTAGTGCGCGAGCTGGTGATCGTGCTCGTCGCCGACGCGCCGCCCTCGGAGCTCTTCAAGCGGCTGAGTCAGTTCCCCGGCGTGCACGAATTCGCGGGGCAGGACGAACGGCGGCTCACGCTGCGCTTCGCCGGCGGAGCCAGCGCCCAGATCGTGGTGAGTACGCTGGTGAACGCGGGCGCGGTGCTGGTGCAGGCCACCGGCAGCGAAGCTCATCTGCAGGACCTCGCGGCGCACGCCTCGGCCTGGGGGTTCTCGCTCACCGGCGCCGCGCTCTGGCGCGGCAGCGAGTTCGTGTCGACCCCTGACGAGCCGCGACTGTACGAGGCGCTCGGACTCGCGTGGATCCCGCCCGAGCTGCGTGAGGGGCGCGGCGAGGTGGCAGCGGCCGCTGGTGGCGGACTTCCCCGCCTCCTCGAGCGGGGCGACCTCCGGGGATTTCTTCACTGCCACACTCACTACTCCGACGGCTCCAATTCGGTGGAACAGCTGGCCCTCGCCGCCCGCGACGCCGGCTATGAGTACATCGGCATCACCGACCACAGTCAGGCCGCGGCGTACGCGGGCGGCCTCAAACCGGATGACCTGCTCCGTCAGGCGGACGAGATCGACGCCGTGAATCAGCGGCTCGAGGGCATCCGGGTGCTCAAGGGAGTCGAGGCCGACATTCTGCAGGACGGGCGGATCGACTACGGGAGCCAGGTACTCGAGCGGCTGGATTTCGTGATCGGTTCGGTGCACAGCCGCTTCAACATGGCCGAGCGGGAGATGACGGCCCGCATGCTAGCCGCGATGGACAATCCGTTCCTCACCATCATCGGCCACCCCACCGGCCGGCTGCTGCTCTCGCGCGACCCCTACGGTATCGACCTCGAGGCGGTCATCGAGCGCGCCGCCGCCACCGGCGTCGCGCTCGAGATCAACGCCGATCCGCATCGCCTCGATCTCGACTGGCGCGTGCTCCCGGACGCGCGCGCGCGGGGCGCGGCCATCTCCATCGGCGCGGATGCCCACAGTGTCGCCGGTATCGGCAATGTCGAATACGGCATCGGCATCGCGCGGAAAGGCTGGCTGGGCCCGGCCGACGTCCTCAACGCCCTTTCGGTCGACGAGTTTCTCACCTTCGCCGGCCGGCGGCGGTGACCCAGGCGCGGAGCCCGCGGAAAGCCACCCGGCCC
>JACDDX010000001.1:8602-24225 GCA_013816685.1 Gemmatimonadales bacterium | reverse complement strand
CGATAGGTATCAGCACGGCGACCGCCTACCAGTGGCTGGACGGTGCCCGGCAGGGATCGACACGCCGCGGCGCGGTCGCCTTGGACCTGGACGCGCTGTCACGCTGGGGCGAGATCGGGCGGATGGCGGGGAACGACTTCGAATCGACGGTCTTCGGCCGCCACCCGGCCGTCAGGGCCGCGTTCGAGGCACTCGTGGCCACTCGTCCGCTCCTGTGCCGGATGACCGGCTCCGGCTCGACGCTGGCTGCGGTGTATCGCTCGGCCGGTGATCGCGAGGATGCGCGCATGATGCTCGGCAGCAAGCACGGGGCGGTGCTGGCGACGGAGACCATGGCCGCTGTCGCTCCTGGTCCAACCCTCGTCACCCAATCCGGATGAACTTCGCAACGGAGGGGACGCCGGAGCCGTTGAGGACGAACAGCATGTAGAAGCCCGGCGGCGCGGTGTTCCGGGTCGACGGGGCCGTGACGGTCAGCCCGGTGGAGGTCCGGCTGAACCCCGGCGTGAGGTAGCGCTGCCCCATGTCAAACGCGTGGGTGACCGAACCCAGCCCGATCAGTGCCACCCGGGTAATCGAGGCGGCGTCTGCCGTCGTAACGGTGAAGGCGGAGCCGTACGCGGCCCGGGTCGGCGCGCTGCTGATCGTCGGGCGCGCGCCTTTGAACAGGTACGGCGGCGAGAAGAGCTCGGCGTTGCGCTGGTCCGGCTGGCCGGAGGCGTCCCCGCTACCGGTGTGCAGCACCCGGCCGTCGGGCAGGAGAAGCGACGTCGCGTGATATACCCGGGTAACCGTGTTGCTGGCGAGCGTCGTCCACGCGCCCGTGGCAGGGGTCCAGAGTTCGGCCGCATGAACCCCGCGGGTGTAGTCGCTGAAACTCGTCCCGCTGCTCCCACCCGTCACCAGCACCGTGCCGTCGGGAAGGAGCGTCGCGTTCAGATGCCGGCGGGGATAGGCCATGCTGCCGGTGTACTGCCACGCGGGAGCCGCTTGATTGAGATCCACGATCTCCGCGGTTGCCGTGGTGCGCCCGCCGCCGGCGTAGAGAATCTTCCCCGGCTCGTACATGACCGCCGCCCCGTAATCCCGCGTTCCGTACTGCCGCAGCCCGACCGTCGTCCAGGCTCCGGCTCCCGAGGTGCTGAGATACCGGGAGGTCTGCGACTCGCCGGCGTAGAACACCTTGCCGTTGGGCGCGAGAAAACTGCGCGGATAGTACGCCAGATTGCGAGACGCGCCCGTGAGCGCCCGCCAGCCGGCCGAGCTCCAGATTTCGGGCAGTGGAACGGTCACCCCGTTGGCGTCGCGACCCGCGAGCGTCAGGATGCTGCCGTCCGCGAGCTCCGTGTTGGTCGGATACCATCGGCCCCGCGCCATCGAGCCGACCCTGGTCCAGGTCTGATAGCGAGGGCTGAAGACGTTCGCGTCCGGAATGCCGCGATCATCGCTCAGGTGACCGCCGGCCACCAGCAGCCGGCCGTCGGGCAGGAAGGCGTGCCCGGCGCAGAAGATCCACGACTGCAGCGGCACCTGGGAAAAATGGCTCGTCGCGGGATCCCACAGGTACGGTTGCCCGAACTTTCCCCAGCTCAGCACCTGGCCGTTATACAGCAGACTGGCGTGGAGCGCCACGATCGGCCAGCTGAAGGGTGCGCTCCACCGGCCGGCGGTCGAGGTCCCCGCACTGAGAAACGATGGAGACGGGGTGTCCGGCGAACAGATGAGAGCGTCATTCGGACGGTCCTGGACGGCGCGACCATGCTCGTAAAGTGTGAGGGTGCCGCGGATCCTCGTGACCACCTCGGTCTCGCTGAAGGCCGGGTCCTGAGTTGGCGCAGGCGGCAGCGAGACCGCACCGTGCTCGTCGCTTCCCTGCACCACCCAGGATACCTGCACGGCGTGAGCGTGGGCATTGATCACGAGGAAGCGATTGCCACAGACGTATTCCACACGGATTGGCGCGTCGGGTGGGGCCTCAGTAAGCCCCGCCGGGGTATCAGGCCTCGGGCCTGCCCCACCTCCGGTGCTATCACAGCCGGCGAGAGCGAAGGCGGGGAGGAGAAGCAAGGGCAGAGCGGAGCGCACTGCAGACCTCCCGGGAGCTGGCGGCACAGGTGGTATTCGAGGGAACATACGAGCGAACTCGCGACTCCGCGATCCAGGCGTGGCGACCCCGGGAACGGCAGTATACGTTTTTCCTCCGCTGGCCCTTCGTCCAACGGCAGGACAGCGGACTTTGGATCCGTTAATGGTGGTTCGAATCCACCAGGGCCAATGGTGTTGTGGGAGCTGAAACGACAACGCCGCCCGGGCTAGTCTGCGCCGGGCGGCGTTGTTGCTCATGATGCGCGTAGCGTTACGGGGTAGCGGTGACCGTGAGGACCAGATCGTTGAAGTCGGGCTCCGGGGGAGTACCGTCTTCCCCGTCGTCGAAGCTCAGCGTCCAGGTCGGATAGGCGCCGCTGACTCGAAGCGCGGGTGAGGTCTCGAGCTTGAGCGAGCCGGACAGCACCTCGGCATCGAGCGCGGTTCCGGCGGGGAACATGTTCCCGCCGTTGAGCGGGAAGGCGGTGCCGACAGCGGGATTGTAGCAGCCGTCGCTGAAGAGCGTCTCGCTCACCGGCGCGGTGATGCGGAAAGCGTTGTTGCGCGCGGTGCACGACCGGCTGGTAAGCTTGACCGACACCCGGGACGCCTGATTGAGAATGAGGCTGCAGGCTACGCCGTTGCAAGAGAGCCGTGCCGGCGGGGAGACGGTAATATCCGCCGACCTCGAGCTCTGGAGACCGGCGTCATCAGTCGCAGTAAGTGAGACCGTGTAGTGCTGGAGACCGCTGTTGGCGTAGTGGTGAACCGGCGGATTCTGGGCGGTGCTGGTCTGGCCGTCGCCGAAATTCCACTGCCACCCGACCACTGTTCCGTCTGCGTCGGTGCTCCGATCCACGACGGTGCAGTCCAGCGACCGGCAGCTGACCTCGAAGTCGGCCGAGGGAGCGCCATTCGCCGGGGCGCTCACGGTGACCGTCTTCGTGATGCTGTTCTCCGCCCCATCGTTATCAGTGACGGCCAGATTGACCACGAAGTCGCCGCTCGCGGCGTAGGCGTGGGAAGGCGCGGCGGACGTGGACGAGGCGTCGTCGCCGAACGCCCAGGTCAGCGCGGCGACGCTGCCGTCGCTGTCGCTGCTCAGATCGGTGAAGCTGCACGCCAGATCGGCACAGGAGTAGGAAAAGTTTGCCGAGGGCGGGGCGTTATCCCCGGGCCCACTGGAATCTTTGCCGCAACCGACTGCCAGTACCACACACATGGACACACTGAGGCCCTGCCAGCGAGTGGCGCGCATAGCTCCTGTCCGAGTGAGAGGAAACGAACCTGAGGGTGGTGGCGCGGCGTCGCCGCCGCGCCACCCGGTACATCCAAGCGATTACGGAGTTTCTTCGAGAGTCAGTACGAGATCGTTAAAATCCTGTGGGGTGTCTTCGCCGTCGTCAAAGTTGAGCGTCCATGGCGAGACAGTGCCCTCGACGTGCACGGCCGGGGGGGACGTCTGGTGTGGGGAACCCGACAGAATCTCGGCCTGCACCGCAGTCCCAATCGGGAACGGTCCGGGAATGTTGTATACGTTGCTTGTATTGTCGATTAGCACGCGGCAGCCATCGGTGAAGAGGACCGTATCCACCGGCGTGATCAGGTGGAGGGTGTTGCCGCGCGCCGTACAGTTGTGCGAGACCAGGGTGATTCGAAGGCCTGTGCCATGCGTCGTATGCAGCGTGCAGCTGGCGAAGCCGCCGGTGGTCGCATCCCTACACTGCAGACCCGCGGGCGCCGAGGTTTCGATGTCCTGGGAGATGGTGTTCGTCGCGCTCGAGTCATCCGTCACGGTGAGGGAAACCGGATAAGTGCCGGCGGCGGCGTAGGTGTGCGTGGGGTTCGGTTCGGTCGACACCGCCGAGCCGTCACCAAAGTTCCAGCTCCAGGCGACAATGGTGCCGTCATCCGCGCTCTTGTCCTGGAACGTGCAATCCTGGCCGCTGCAGACATGAGAGAACGCGGCGGTCGGGGCGACGTTGGTGCCGGTCCCACCCCCGATGGTCACGGTCTGGCTGGTGGTGTCCTTCGCGCCGCCGTTGTCGGTCACGATCAGCTGGACCGTGAACGCGCCGGGATCGGTGTAGGCGTGGGTGGGGGCCGTCTCGGACGACGTGCCGCCGTCGCCGAAGCTCCAGGCCCGCGACGCAATCGACCCATCGGAATCCGTGCTTGCATCAGTGAAGGTACAATTCCGGGCCGTACAGGCCTTGGTGAAGCTGGCGGTCGGGGCCGCGTTCTGGGGATCGGTCCCGCCGTCGGAGCCGCCACCGCAGGCGGTACCGATGGCGACGGTGCCGACTGCGAGGGCGAGCAGGCGCATTTGGCGCATGGTGGGTCTTCCAGCCTTTGGAGCTAAGGGAGAGAAGGTGTGATGAATAAATCGCGGGCGGCGACGCGGCGGGCTTGCGCGAAGGGCATGCCAGTCGATCAGTGTCAAAAAACAGGTCACCAAGTTAATTCTCAAATCGTTACCCTCTCAGTGTTTAGAGACGTTATTGTATCAGAATCGCTCATACAACAACTTCGTGCGATCTCTCTACAGGTGTGGCAAACCGCCCATAGCTTGAAGCGCGATCAGGGTGAATAGTGGTGGATTGGCGCGCCGGAGAGGAGGGCGTTGACGCAAGCGCGCTGAACCGGCTAGCTTTGCGGGCTGTAAATTATGACGGACCTGTCGCTGTCGCGCAGCCAGATGCTGCTCCTGAGCGGGTCGGCCAACCGCCCTTTAGCCGAAGAGGTGGCCGCCCATCTCGGGCAGCCGCTGTGCCAGGTCACGCTCAGACGCTTTGCCGATGGCGAAATTTTTATCAAGATCGATGAAAACGTGCGGGGTCGGGATGTATACATCATCCAGCCGACCAATCCGCCCGCCGAAAACCTGATGGAGCTGCTGCTGCTGATGGATGCGGCCAAGCGAGCCAGTGCCGCGCGGGTCACCGCCGTCATTCCGTACTTCGGCTATGCGCGACAGGATCGAAAAGATCAGCCTCGCGTGGCGATCAGCGCCAAGCTCATGGCGAACATGGTTTCGGCGGCCGGGGCGGATCGAGTGCTGGGGATGGACTTTCACCAGCATCAGCTGCAGGGATTCTTCGACCTGCCGGTGGACCACCTGTATGCTGCCCCGATTCTGGTCAATCATTACCGGCAGAAGCGCCTCCTGGATCCCGTGGTCGTGGCGCCGGACGTGGGCTCGGCCAAGATGGCCCGCGGGTTTGCCAAGCGAATCAACGCGTCCCTGGCAATCATCGACAAGCGTCGTCCCTCGGCCAACGTGGCCGAAGTGCTGAACGTCGTGGGCGAAGTCACCGGAAGAGACTGCCTGATTCCGGACGACATGATCGATACTGCAGGCACGATGTCGGAAGCGGTGAACGCGCTGAAGCGGCTGGGAGCCCGGGACGTGTACTGCTGCGCTACGCACGCGCTCCTGTCCGGCCCCGCAGTCGACCGGCTGATGGCGTCGCCGGTCAAGGAAGTCGCGGTCACCAACACGATCGCCATACCGCCGGAACGGCGGTTCGATCGTCTCAAGGTACTCTCGATCGCGGGCCTCCTGGCTAAGGCGATCGGCTATACGCACAGCGACCAGTCGGTGAGTGCGCTGTTCGATTGAGGTCGTCGGCCCGCAGTCCGGGTGGATGGCCGATGACCACCACGGAAGGAACTGAGGCATGGCACAAGCGAATCTCGAGGTCTCGACCCGCTCCGCCACCGGGAAAGGCGCCGCGCGGAGTCTCCGCCGCTCCGGGAAGGTTCCGGGCGTCATTTATGGACACGGACGTGCCCCCGAGGCGGTCACCATGGACACCGCGGCGTTGAACAAGATGCTGACGGGCATCAGCGCCGGAACGACGATCATCGACGTCGCCATCGACGGGCGTGCGCCGGTACGGGCCCTGATCCGCGAAATCCAGCGCGACTCGGTGAAGCCGGCGTCGATTCTTCATCTCGATCTGTACGAGGTGCGCGCCGACGAGGCCATCACCGTCAGCATTCCGGTGCACCTGGTCGGTGTCCCCGATGGCGTGCGGAATTTTGGCGGTGTCCTCGACCACGCGCTCCGTGAAATCGAGCTTGAGGTGCTGCCGGGCGAGATCCCGGACACGATCGAGCTCGACGTCACCGCGCTCGGAATCGGTCACTCGCTCTTCGTACGAGACCTCAGCGTCGCGCGTGGAACGGTGCTCAACGATCCTGATACCGCGATCTGCAGTGTCGTAGCGCCCCGCGCCGAAGAAGCGGCGCCCGTCGAGGAGGTCGTGTCCACCGAGCCAGAGCTCATCCGAAAGGCCAAGGCGGAGGACGAGGACGAGGACGAGACGAAGGCGTAGCCGCTGCGCGCCATCGTCGCCCTCGGCAATCCGGGCCCGGAATACGAACGGACGCGTCACAACGCCGGGTTTCTCCTGGCCGACCGCCTGCAGATGCGGTGGCGGCTGGGGCTCTTCAAGCGGGCGGATCGGGCCCGGGTGGCGGACGGCACCTGGAACGGGAATGCCGTTCGGCTCATTAAACCGCAGACCTACATGAACCGGAGCGGTGCCGTCCTAGCACCGCTCCGCGCGCGGGCCGACTTCGACGCCTCCCGCGATCTGCTCATCGTTGTCGACGATGTTGCGCTGCCGGTCGGACGCTTTCGACTGCGCGGGGCTGGTTCGGCGGGGGGGCACAATGGCCTCAAGAGTGTCGAGGGCGTGCTCCAGCGACAGGATTACGCCCGGCTGCGCATCGGGGTCGGGCCGGTGCCAGAGACGCCGTATGATCTCGCGGACTTCGTGCTGGGGGAATTCAGCCCCGAAGACTATGTGGCGCTCACCGCCCTGCTCGATCCCATCGCCGATGCCGCCCAGTGCTGGCTTGAAGAGGGAATCGAGCGCGCCATGACCAGGTTCAACCGCTAGCCTGCCCTTACCCGCCTAACACCTTCATGCTCCGCCTCGGTATCGTCGGCCTGCCCAACGTTGGCAAGTCCACCCTGTTCAATGCCCTGACCTCGGCCAGGGCCCTGGTCGCGAACTACCCCTTTGCCACCATCGAGCCGAACACCGGGATCGTGCAGGTGCCTGACGCACGACTCGACGCGCTGGCCGGGATCGTGAGGCCCGCGCGGGTCGTGCCGGCCGTGGTGGAGTTCGTCGACATCGCCGGCCTGGTCAAAGGAGCCAGCGAGGGGGAAGGCCTCGGCAACCAGTTCCTCGCCAACATCCGCGAGGTGGACGCGATCATTCACCTCGTGCGCTGCTTCCAGGACTCCGACGTGCAGCACGTGATGGGCGAGGTGGATCCTTCGCGCGACCGCGAAATCATCAACATCGAGCTCGGACTGGCGGACCTTGCCAGCGTCGAGAAGCGGCTGGACAAGGCGGCTCGCAGCGCCAAGTCTGGCGACGTGCAGGCGAGGCAGGAGCAGCGGCTGCTCGAAGCGGTGCGCGACGCGCTGGCGGCTGGACGTGCTGCTCGGGCGGTGGTGCCGGCTGAGGAGGAACGGCCGGCGTTCCGTGGCTTCAACCTGCTGACCGCCAAGCCGGTGCTGTATGCCGCGAACGTCGGCGAGGACGAGATCGCGGGAGGCAACGCGTGCACCGACGCCCTTCGCGCCGCGCTCGAGCGTGATGGCGAGATCGCCGAGCTGGTCCCATTCTCGGCCAAGGTCGAGGCCGAGCTTGTTGAGCTGGCGCCCGAGGACCGACGCGACTTTCTCCATTCGCTGGGTATTCGCGAGTCCGGGCTCGATCGACTGGCGCACGCGGCGTATCACCTGCTCGATCTGCAAAGTTATTTCACGGCCGGCGAGAAGGAAGTCCGCGCCTGGACGATCCAGCGTGGCGATCGGGCACCGGCCGCGGCCGGGGTCATCCATTCCGACTTCGAAAAGGGGTTCATCCGTGCCGAGACCGTCGGCTACGACGACTTCGTGCGAGTCGGGGGATGGAAGCCGGCACGCGAGCAGGGATTGTCGCGGGCTGAAGGCAAGGAGTACGTGGTGCAGGACGGTGACGTGATGCTGTTCCGCTTCAGCTCCTAGCCAGAGACACCCAAGCCCCCTATCTTTCCGCCCTCATAAATCATCCTCCCCGGCGTCTTCACCAGGCCCGGGGCGCCTCAGCCCGAAGGAAGGTGACATGCCTCGTCCGTACGAGGCGGTCTACATCTTCGACAGCACGCTCGAAGAGACCGCCATCAATGAGCGCCTCACGCGCTTCCACACCCTGCTGCAAGCCCCCGGTGCCAGCGGCGATGGACCTCAGGTGAATCACTGGGGTAAACGCACGCTCGCCTACCCCATCAAGAAGCGCGAAACCGGCTACTACGTCATCGCCCAGTTCGACGCGGAGCCGACTGCGTTGCCCGAGTTCGAGCGCGCGGTCAAGCTCGACGAAGGGGTGCTGCGTTTTCTCGTCGTCGCCAACGAGGGCGCCCAGCCGGTGCCGGTGACGGCCGGCAAGAGCGACGAGGATGACGACGAATGAGACGCCCACAGAAGACCTGCGCGATCTGCGAATCCGGCGTCCGGGTAGTGGATTTCAAGGACGAGCGGACCTTGTCGCGCTTCCTGACGGAGCGAGGCAAGATTCTGCCGAGCCGGCTCTCTGGCACCTGCGCCCGGCATCAGCGGCAGCTCAGCACGGCGATCAAGCGGGCCCGGCAGTTGGCCCTGCTCCCCTACATCAAGGGATTCGTCGGCTGAGTCGCGTCCGCGCAGGTTGGGGCCCGGCGCTCCTCCTCGCGGGCTATCTCGTGCTTGCGCCCCCGGCATTTGTGCTGGGTCCGCTCGCGGGACTCCTGGTTCTCGCCCGACCGCGCACCTTGCGCGAGTGGCTGTGTGTCGCTGGGTCGCTGGCGTGGACCCTCATCTGGCTCCTGCAGCCGGACACGTCGCTGGTCGGGCAGGTCGTGCGCGCGTCGGCCGTGCTGCTCACCGGCGCCTTCCTCGCCATGACGGTGTACCGGCCGTCAGCCGATCTCTCACGTGCCCTGCTCGCGACGGGCGCAGCGGCCCTCGCGCTGGCGAGCTGGACGGGTGTCTTCGGCATCTCTTGGGCGGCCGTGAGTCACGGCTTCGAGCGCGAGCTCTGGGCATCGAATCGTACGTTCGTGGACCAGCTGTCGGCCGCCGGCACCGCAGCGGGCGGAGCCGGTCCGTTGCTGGATCAGCTCTCGGCGGCGGCCAGTGCGACCGCGGCCCTCCTTCCCGCCCTGCTGGTGCTTGCCGCGCTCGCAGGATTGCGGCTGGGGTGGTCGTGGCACCACCGTATCGCCGTAAAACCGCTGGGCGAGCCGCCCGCCCGGTTTCAGGCCTTTGCCTTCAGCGACCAGCTGGTCTGGCTGCTGGTGGCGGGCCTCGCCCTGACGCTGGTGCCGCAGGCACCGGGCTGGCGGGCTGCCGCGCAGAATCTGCTCGCACTGGGCGGGGCGCTCTACGCCATCCGCGGCCTGGCGGTGTTCTCTGCGGGCTCGGGGCGGCTTTCACGGGCCGGGTGCGCCCTACTGACGCTGGTCGCGATGTTTCTGTTGCCGTTCGTGGTCGGGGGGCTCACGTTGCTGGGCGTCGCCGATACCTGGCTAGATTTCCGGCGCCGACGGGCGACGCCGGCCACCTGAGGGGTGCGTCATGATGGAAGTGATCCTGCGCGAGGACATTCAGACGCTGGGCCGCGCGGGCGAGATGGTCCGGGTCAAGCCCGGCTATGCCCGCAATTATCTCCTGCCGCGCGGCCTCGCCTACGAGGCGACGGATGGGAACAAGAAACGGATCGCCGCCGAAACCCGCGCTCGCGGCAGCAAGCTGCAGGCTGAACGGACCGAAGCCGAGCGGATTGCGCAGACGCTGAACGGGCTGACGATAACGGTATCAGGCAAGGCGGGCGAAGAAGGTCGGCTGTTCGGCTCGGTCACCGCGCAGGATATCGCCGATGCGCTCGCGAGGCAGGGGCACCAGGTGGACCGGCGCCGGCTCGAGCTCGAGCATCCCATCAAGACGCTCGGCCACCACACGGTCGCCGTCCGGCTGCATCCGGAAGTTCACGCCGAGGTGCGCGTCCAGGTCGTTTCGGAATAGCGCCGCGGCATGACCGTCGGGATCGCGTACGTCGACGGGCCTCGACTCGCGCGCGCACTGTTCGCGGCCTCGGACTGGGTGGCGGCCGGACGCGACGAGATCAACCGGATCAATGTCTACCCCGTGCCCGACGGTGACACGGGGACCAATCTCAGCCTTACCCTTCGTGCCGTCGCCGACGCCCTCCGGGCGCATGGCGACGTCGCGCTTCCGGCCACCGCACGTACCATGGCGCGGGCTGCGGTGCTGGGCGCCCGTGGCAACTCCGGGATGCTCCTCGCGCATTTTCTGATGGGATTCACGGACTCGCTCGGAGCCCGCGAGCGCGCGAATGCGATCGAAGTAGCCCGGGCGATGCGCGATGCCGCCGACCGGCTCTACGAAGCGCTCGACGATCCCCGCGAGGGGACCATCCTGACGGTCGCGCGGGAGGCGGCCGCTGCGGCGGAGGGCACGGCGGCCACCGAATGCGACCTCGCCAGCTTCATGCGCCGGTTCCTTGCCGAGGGCCGGCTTGCCCTCGCCCGCACCCCGGCGGCGATGGCGGTCCTCCGCGAGGCCGGCGTCGTGGATGCCGGCGGCAGCGGATTCGTCCGCATGCTCGAAGGCGTCGTCCGCTACATCGACGGGGCTCCGGTTCTCGCCGTCGAGCCGGTCGCACCGCCAGAGTCCGCGGCGGCCGCGGCTGTCATGGCGGTGGATGCCGACCAGGACTTCCAGTTCTGCACCGAGGTGCTGGTCCGCGGCGAACGGCTCCCTCCCGCGAACGAGGTGCGCGCCGCGATGCGCAGCCTCGGCGGGTCGATACAGGTCGCATTGGTGGCCGACGTCCTTAAGATTCATGTGCACACGGACCGGCCCGAGTCCGTCTACAGTTGTGCCGGACGCTGGGGACGGCTTGAGGAGACCAAGGCGGCGGACATGCGAGCGCAGCACCGCCGCCTGGTGCATGACACGGGGCGCGCGGTCGCGCTCGTCACGGACAGCTCCGCCGATCTGGACGATGCCGTGCTCGACCGGCATCATATCGCACTGGTGCCGCTGCAGGTGACCTTCGGAGACCGCACCTTCCGGGACCGGATCGAACTCCGACCGCAGGAGTTCTACCGGTGGCTGGCATCCAGCAGGGCCCTGCCGACGACATCGCAGCCGTCCCCGGCCGAGTTCGTCCGGGTTCTGCGGGATGCGCGGGCGGAGGCCGAGGCCGTGGTCGCGGTGTTGCTCAGCGCAGGACTGTCGGGCACATGTGCGGCCGCCCGCGCGGCGGTTCGGACGGCCGGCCTGGACGGTGTGCATGTGGTCGACAGCCGCTCGGCCTCCCTAGGGATCGGTATGCTGGCGCTCCGCGGCGCCGAGCTGGCCGATGCCGGGTGGACGGCAAGTCGGATCGTGAAGGAACTGGAACGGGTGAGGGCCCAATCAGGCATGCTGCTGACCGTGGATCGCTACGACAACCTCCTGCGTTCGGGACGCGTATCATGGGGCAAGGCCTGGCTGGCCGGCATGCTCGACGTGAAGCCGATTCTCACGCTTGACGAATCGGGCCGGATCGTGCCGCTCGACCGGGTTCGGGGTCGCGAGCAGCTGATCCCGAGAATTCTGGCGCTGCTCGACCGGCGACTGTCACCGAGGCCACGCGCGCTGCGCTTCGGGATCGCCCACGCCGACGCGCCTGCAGGGGCCGAGCGCGTGCGGGCGGCGCTGGTGTCTGCCTACCGGCCCCGCGACTGCTTCGTCAGTCTCGCGACCGGCGTGCTCGGCGCCCACGTCGGGCCGGGCGCGTGGGCGGTCTTCTATCAGATTGAGGATCCCGCACCCGCATGACCGCCCGCATCCCGGAACCCCTGCGCCTCGCCCTCGATGCCATCCAGGACCTGAAGGCCAACCATCTCGTGGTGCTCGATCTCCGCGGCCTCAATGACGCGACCGACTTCTTCGTTATCGCGTCCGGCACGTCGGACGCCCACGTGCGCGGCATCGCCCAGTCAGTGATGGACAAGCTGGATCGCCGCGGCCATTCGACCCACCACGTTGAAGGACTCACGGGTGGCCGGTGGGTGCTGCTCGACTTTGTCGATTTCGTCGTTCACCTCTTTCATCCCGAGACGCGGTCCTTCTACCAGCTCGAGCGCCTCTGGGGCGACGCGCCGGAGCTGTTGATCAGCGCCACCTAGGTCGAGGACATCATGGTTCGTCGTCACGCACTCGCTCTGGCGCTGCTCCTCGCTTTGCCGGGGCCACTCGCGGCCCAGTACTTCGGCCGCAACAAGGTTCAGTACAACAATTTTGCATTCAAGATCATCCAGACCGAGCACTTCGATGTGTACTACTATCCGCGCGAGCGGGTCGCGTCCTTCGATGCGGCGCGGATGGCGGAACGTTCGTACGCGCGGCTGTCGCGGGTGCTCAACCACGAGTTCCGCGAGCGGAAGCCGATCATTCTCTACGCCTCCCATTCCGATTTCCAGCAGACCAACGCGCTGGGCGAGGCGCCCGGCGAGGGCACCGGCGGGGTCACCGACTTCCAGCGGAACCGGGCGGTCATGCCGTTCACCGGCTCCTACGCCGAGTTCGAGCACGTGCTGCAGCACGAAATGACGCACCAGTTCCAGTACGACATCTGGTCGCGGGGCCGCGCCGGCGCGGGCCTCGGTACGCTCATTGCCCTCAACCCGCCGCTCTGGTTCGCCGAAGGTATGGCGGAGTATCTCTCGCTCGGACCGATCAACTCCGAGACGGCGATGTGGCTCCGGGACGCGTCGCTCGAGGGAAAGCTGCCGACGATCGAACAGATGACGGCCGATCCGTACAAGTTCTTTCCCTACCGCTTCGGCCACGCCCTCTGGTCGTACATCGGCGAGCGCTGGGGTGATGAGGCGGTGGGCGCCATCCTCAAGGGCACGCTCTCGGGCGGTGTCGATCAGGCGGTCCGCCGGACGATCGGACTGACCCTCGATCAGCTCTCCGACCAGTGGCGCGACGCGGTCCAAAAGCGGTATCTCCCTGAGATCGGCGCCCGTGCCCGGGCGCGCGCCATCGCCGACGAGCTGCTGACCGAGAAGCGCTCGGAGGGCACGCTGCACCTGGCCCCCGCCCTCTCACCCGACGGGTCGCAGGTCGCGTACTTCAGCGAGAAGGACTTCTACTCGGTCGACCTGTATCTGGCCGACGGCACCAGCGGCAAGGTGAAGCGCCGGATTCTCAAGTCCGGCATCAGCAGCAACTACGAGACCTACCGGTTCATCAACTCGCAGGCGAACTGGTCACCGGACGGCACCTTGCTCGCCTTTGCCGCCAAACGGGGACCTCGCGACGACATCGTCATCGCGGACGTGGCGCGCAACCGGGAGGTGAAGCGCATCCGGGTGCCGCTGAGCGGCGTCACTACCCCCTCCTGGAGCCCCGATGGCGAGCATCTCGTCTTCACCGGCTATGACGGCGGCCTCAGCGATCTGTTCGTGGTCGACCGGACGGGCGGCAATCTTCGCCGGCTGACTGAGGACAAATATGCCGAGCTGCACCCGGTGTGGTCGCCCGACGGGAAGACCATCGCCTTTGCCACCGACCGGGGACCCGGCACCAGCTTCACCACGCTCGCGATCGGCAACATGCGCATCGCCCTCTACGATCTGGACACCGGCGCCACCCGGGTGCTGGATCAGATGGACGACGGCAAGAATGTGAGCCCGCAGTGGAGTCCCGACGGGAAGAGCCTGGCCCTCGTGTCCGACCGCGGCGGCGTCAGCAACATCTTTCTGTACGATCTCACCGCCAACCGCGTCTACCAGCTCACGGACTTCTACACCGGTGCCCAGGGCATCACCCCGCTGTCTCCCGTGCTCTCCTGGGCCCGGGGCGCCGACCGGCTCGCCTTCGTGTACTTCGAAAAAGGCAAGTACGACGTCTATTCGATTACGAACCCCCGCGGCCTGAAGCGGCAGCCCTGGCGAGCGCCGGCGGTCGACAGCACTGCGATTCTCGCCAACGCGTCCGCCGTGCCGATCGACACCTCGCGCGCGCTGCAGGTGCCCGAAGACGTTCGCTCGCAGGTGGGCGAGGGCGGTTCGATCTACCGCGGCACGACCGGCTTTCGCTCGTCCAGCGACGTGGGTCGCACCGGAGACACGTCCCGGGTGGATCCCCCGGTCTCCATCGTCTCGCTCCTCGATTCAGCGTCGCTGAGTCTGCCCGACACCAGCGAGTTCACCCTCAAGGATTATCGCGTCCACTTCACTCCGGACTTCGTCGCCCGCCCGTCGATCGGCTACGCCCGCGACAATTTCGGCCGAGGGTTCTTCGGGGGCAGTGCCATCTCGCTGAGCGACATCCTTGGCAACCACCAGCTCGTGTTTGCCGGGTACGTCAACGGTCGGATTGCGGAGGCGCAGGTGCTCGCGCTTTACGCCAACCTCACCCATCGGCTGAACTGGGCAGTGGGCGTGTCTCAGGACCCGTACTATTTCCTGGAACCGAGCGAGATCCGGCCAAATTCTCCGGCGGCCGGCGAAAATACGTTCGTCACCAACCTGCGCCGGCTGGTGGTCCGCTCCGCCTTCGCGCAGGCGTTCTATCCGACCAGCCGCTTCCGGCGCATCGAAGCCAGCATGCGGCTTGCCAATGTGGACGACGCGGTGCTGCAGATCCTCGAGCCGTACGACCCGGTGAGCGGCTTCGCGACCGCGGACGCGGAGCTCGTCACGGACAACCGGCCCGGCGCCAACTACGCGCAGCCCAGCCTGGCCATGGTGTTCGACAATTCGCTCTTCGGCTACACCGGTCCGTTCTATGGTCGGCGCTACCGGCTCGAGGTGGCCCAGACGATCGGCAGCTGGCGCTTTTCGCAGCTCACGGCGGACTACCGGCGCTATGACGGGCTCATCGGACCGGTGGTGCTCGCGACCCGCGTGCTGTATTTCGGGCGGATCGGCCGGGATGCTCGGCAATTCCGGATCTTCGGCGGCAACACCGACCTGATCCGGGGGAACACCTCGGGCAGCTATCGCCGTCACGAGTGCCGCAACGCGACCGATCTCAACACCGAGACCGGCTGTGCGGAGCTCGACCGGCTGGTTGGCACGCAGCTCGGCGTCGCCAGCGCCGAGATCCGCTTTCCGCTGCTCACGCCGCAGACCGGCTTGCCCAACGGCTTCCCGCCCGTCGAAGGAGCGATCTTCTACGACATCGGGCTGACCTGGGACGAGCAGAGCACGCTCAAATGGAGCCGCGAGGCGGGCGACGATCCGGTGGGCGTTCGGACCCCGATGCAGACGATCGGTGCCGGCGTGCGGATCAATCTGTTCGGTTTCGCCGTGGCGCGGCTCGACTACTCGATTCCGCAGGAGCGACGCCAGGTCAAGGGCCTGTGGACCTTCAGCCTGGGCCCGACGTTCTAACCTGAGGCTCCGTCGGCTATCTTTGTCGGCGTGACGCTCAGCTTCGGAGTTTCCCTCGCCCTCGCGGTTGCGGCCGC
>JACDDX010000001.1:0-8592 GCA_013816685.1 Gemmatimonadales bacterium | reverse complement strand
GCGGCCGCGATGGTAAGCTCGGCGACGACATCCCGGCCTCCTCGCGGGGCCTGCCCGCCAGTACCGCCCTCCGGCTGCCCGCCAAGGGGGGGGTCGGTCGTCTCTACCGCGCGGCGTCGCTGGATTCGCTCGCCTGGAAGGCCGACGCGGCTCTCCCGGAGATCAAGCGAGTCCTGGGCGCCGATGCCGAGCAGGGCTTGGTGTTCTTGCTCGATCCGAAGCGCAACGTGCTGTCGCTCGACCTTGAAACTCGCCGGGTGGGCACCGCGCTCGGCGGGGTCCGCCACGCCGCGGTTGGACCGGACGGGGCGCTGTACGCGGTCGACACCGGAAACACGGTGATTCAACTGGTGCGCCGCACCCCGGTGCGGTTTCGCTCGAAGCTGCAGGGCGAGCCCGAGGCGATCTACGCCACCAGCGAGGGCAACGTGCTGGCCGAGCTGGCCGGGGACCACCCCACACTCGAAGTGCTCGGCTCCGACCAGCAGCCCCGCTCGATTCCGATCACAGCGGGCGAGATCGCCACGAGTTTCCTCGGTGACCTGGTCGCCGTCGCGGCCGACTCCGCGGTCGTTCTCTATTCGTCAGACCCGAAACGGCAGCCGCTCTCGATTCCGGTGGCGGGACACGCGCGCGCCGTCATGTTCTCGCCATCCGGCCACCGGCTGTACGTCGCCCGTGACCGATCCGATGTGCTGGTGCTCGACCGGTTTGGGCACGGAGTGCTCGCCGAGATCGACCTGCCTGGACCGGCAAGAGCGCTCCGGGGAGACGCCTACGGACAGTGGCTGCTGGTGCGGCCGATCGCGGCCGATTCGGTGTGGGTCATCGATGTGGGATTGGGCAAGTTCGTGGGCGGCACGGCGACAAAGTGGGACGACGACCTGCCCTCGGTGGCCGAGCCCGCGACGCTGCTGATTCGCCGCGGGCGAGATGTGGTTGCGCTCGATCTGCGGGCCGGCGGGTTTCCGGAAACCGGGCGGGCCACCGGAGGCGCCGCGGATCTCTGGCTTCCCGTCAGCTGGCATCCTGACGGGGAATCTCCGCTCCCGACAGCCGCAGATTCGGCCGCACTCGCTGGCCCGGGCGACAGTACGGGCCGGGCCCGCCCCGTCTACCTCCAGGTGAGCAGCTCGCAGAACCCGGAGTGGGCACGTGAGCTCGCCGGCCGCCTGCGCAGCGCGGGCCTTCCTGCCTCGGTGCTGCCACCCGCTCGGCGGGATGAGGCGCACCGGGTGGTCATCGGTCCCTACGCCGGGCGCGAGCAGGCCGAAGAGGCCGGCCGCAAGATCGGCATGCCCTCCTTCGTCGTCACGGCTGGCGACAGTCTGCCCCGCTAGACCCTTCCTACCATCGAGGACGCCGCATGCGGCTGACCAGGCTGGAGCTGTCGGGCTTCAAGTCGTTCGCGGACACCGTCGCCCTCACCTTCGAGCAAGGCGTCACCGCCATTGTCGGCCCCAACGGATGTGGGAAGTCCAACGTCTCGGATGCCGTCCGCTGGGTCCTGGGCGAACAATCGGCCCGGCTGCTGCGCGGCGGCAAGATGGAAGACGTGATCTTTCAGGGATCGTCGGGACGCCGACCGGTAAACGTCACCGAGGTTTCGCTCCATCTCGACAACAGCGACGGTGACCTGCCCATCGCCTACCGCGAGGTCGTGGTCACCCGGCGGCTCTCACGCTCCGGGCAGAGCGACTACCTGCTCAACGGCGCCCCGGTGCGCCTGCGCGACATTCAGGACCTACTCCGCGGCACCGGCCTCGGCAGCGATGCGGGGGTCGTCATCGAATCGAAGATGATCGACCTGCTGCTGTCCGACCGGGCCGACGAGCGTCGATCGCTGTTCGAGGAGGCGGCCGGAATCGGGCTGTATCGCGACCGGAAGCACAGCAGCGAGCGCCGGCTGGAAGAGACCGCCGTCGACCTGCAGCGGGTGGACGATCTCGTCGCCGAGGTACAGTCGCAGATCCGGAGTCTGGCGCGCCAGAGGGGCCGGTCCGAGCGCCACGCGAAGCTCATGGAAGAGAAGTTCACCCTGCAGATCACGCTGGCACAGCGCCATCTGGCGCGGCTCACCAGCGAGGCCGAGGGGATGCAGGCCCGCTACACGGAGTTGTCGCAGCTTCTGCCCGCCGCGCGCGCCGCGCTCGATTCAGAGGAGACCCGCCGGAACGAAGCGATGCGCGCCAGGAGCGCGGCGGAAGCAGAGCGCACCGAGGTGACCCGGCGGCTGACGGAGATCCGCCTCGAACTCGGGCGCCTCGCGGGCGATCTCGCGCTGACCTCGGAGCGGCTCGCGAACGTCATGACGCGGCGGGAGCGGGCCAGCGACGAGCAGCAGGTGATGGCCGCGAGTGCCCGCACAGCAATTGCCGAAGCAGCCTCGGCCACCGCCGACCGTGACGAGGCCGGTGAAGAGCATGGTCGCATCCGGACCGAGCTCGCTGGACGCGCGGAGGCCGAAAACGATGTGCGCCGCCGCTTCGGCGACCAGCGGACCGCGGTGCGTGCTCTGGAGCAGGAGGTGCAGCAGCACACTCAGGCCATCCGCAAGCTTCAGGGCGAGCACAGCGCGCTCGACGGCGAGCTGCCGTCCCTGCGCGAGCGAGCGTCACAGGCAGCGACACTTCGCATCGCGCTCGGCAACGAGCTCGCGGGCGCCGAACGGCTGCGGGATCAGAGCGTGGAACGCGCCGCGTTTCTCAATCATGAAACCCGACGCACCACCAATCGCTGCGATTCGGCGCGGCAAGCCCTGGCCGACGCCCGGGAACGCGAGCGCGACCAACGAGCGCTGCGGCGGAAGGCGGAAGAAAGCCTCGCGCAGCTTACCGCGCGGCGCCAAGCCCTGGAGGAACTGGAACGCGACCGCGTCGGTCTCGCTCCGGCGGCCGCGGCGCTGCTTGCGGTGCGGGACCGATTCGACGGCGGCGTGCTCGGCCCGCTCAGCGACTTCGTGAGCACCGGCCGGGAGGACGCCGAGCTCGCGGAACGGCTCCTTGGTGAATGGATGCATGCCGTGCTGGTCCGGGATCTGGCGACGTCGCTGGACATTCAGACCTGGCACGCCGCACAGCAACCGGGGGCACTGCTGCTTCTCCCCCTCGACCCGGGGCCTGCCTTCGTGGCCGACGGTCAGCCGCTCGACGACCGCCTTCTGGCACACGATGTGGCCGCCGGCTGGGTGCATGCGGCGTTGTCCGGCTCGGCGGTGCTCGACACCGGCGGCCGGGTGCTTCGCCGCGCCAGCGGTGCGATCTTCCTCTCCGGCGCCGGTTCGCCGACAGGTCCGCTGCGACGACGAGCCGAGTTGGCGTCGTTGGGGGAGGAGGTCATGGTCGCCGAGGCGGCGCTGGGTGCGGCCGGCCGTGCGCTCGACGAGGCGGTCAGCCTGCTCACCGACCGCGAGGCCGGTCTCGCGGACGCCACGCGCGAGGCCGAGGAGGCCCGCGATGCGGAGCGCCAGGCATCGGCCGCTCGGGACGACGCACAGCGCATCGCGGCGAACCTGGAGCGCGAATCGATGGCGGCCGAGGCGGAGATGAGTCGCATCGCTCGACGACTGGCGACGGCCGAGACCCGGCTGGCCGAGATCGACACGGCGTTGGCGACGAGCGATGCGCGCCACGCCGATCTCCACCGGTCGCTGGCCGAAGGTCACAGCGGATTGGCCTCGCTGGAGAACGAACAGGAATCGGCGCGCGAGCTGCGGGTGCAGTGGCAGGTGCGGGAGGCCGAGGTGGCCGCCAATCTACGGGCGGCCGGCGAGCGCCTCAGTCGCGCAACCCAGGCTCGTGCCGATGCCGAGACGTCCGACCAGTCGCTCGGCGCGGAAATCGTGCGGCTCGACGAAGAGGCGTCCGTGCTCACCACCCGGCAGGCGGAATGGCAAGCGATGCGGGCCGAGCGGGAGCGCGCACTGCGGGATCAGGAAGGGGCAAGCCTCAGCGCCGAGCGTTCGCTCCAACAGAGCGAGGTGTCGCTCGCGACCGCGGATCGGGACCTCGCGCGCGCCCGGGCATTGGTGGAAGCCGGGGCAGCCGAGAGTCACACGGTGGAGATCCGGCTGACCGAGACGGCCGCCCTCCGCCGCAGTATTGTCGAACGGGTGGAGACCGAGTGGCGGCGTCCGTTCGAGCAGCTGACGGCCGACCTCGCGCCGCTGGACCTGGATGTGGACACCATCGAGTCGGAGGCCGGACGGGTCGTCGCGGCGCTGGAAGCCATCGGTCCGGTCAACCCGCTCGCGGTGGAGGAGCACGCGGACGAAGTGAAGCGACTGGACTTCCTCACCACGCAGCGCGACGATCTCGTCGCAGCCCGCCAATCACTGATCCAGGCGATCCGGGAGATCGACGGAACCGCGCGCGCAATGTTCCTGGAGACCTTCACCGCCGTGCAGGCCAACTTCGGCACGGTGTTTCACACCCTGTTCGGCGGTGGCGAGTGCGAGCTGCGTCTTGCCAGTTCGGACGATCCGCTGGACAGCGAAATTGAAATCCACGCGGCACCGCGCGGCAAGCGGACACAGCGCATCCATCTTCTCAGTTCAGGAGAACGTACCCTCGTCGCCGTGTCGCTGCTCTTCAGCATCTACCTGACGAAGCCGAGTCCGTTCTGCCTCATGGACGAGGTGGATGCGCCACTGGACGACGCAAACGTCGGTCGCTTCACCCGCCTGCTCGATGAGTTCAAGCCGTCCACTCAGTTTCTGGTCATCACGCACAATCCCCGTACGATGCAGTCAGCGGACGCCGTGTACGGGGTCACGATGCAGGAGCCGGGTGTCTCGACGATCGTCGGTGTTCGGCTCGGCGAGCACGAGCATGCGTAGCAGCCATTCGGGCGCACGGCGCATCCCTGGTGCGGAGCTTGCACCTCCAAGTCCTCCCGCGTGCCGCGGGGACGTACGCTCGAATCCGGATGAGGAGGCGTCATGCTGGTGGTGATGCGTCACGGCGCGGCGGAGAATGACATCGCACGCGTGGTCGAGGCGATCGAGGACATGGGCTATGAAGCCCGTCCGATGCCTGGTCACCAGCGCACCACCGTGGGCCTGGTAGGCAACGATGGCCGGGTCGATGGCTCCCGGATCGCCGCGCTCGCAGGTGTGCAGGAGGTCATCCACGTCTCCAAGCCGTACAAGCAGGTTTCACGCGAGTGGAAGGCTGAAGGCACCATCGTGCCACTGGGCGGCGGGTTGACGATCGGCGGGGACGAGGTGGTGGTGATGGCGGGCCCGTGCTCGGTCGAAAGCGAGCCCCAGATTCTCGCGGCCGCGCGTGCGGTGCGAGAATCTGGCGCGGCCGTGCTGCGGGCGGGCGCCTTCAAGCCAAGGAGCTCGCCCTATTCGTTCCAGGGGCTCGGGCTCCGCGGGCTCGAGCTGCTCGCCCGGGCGCGGGAGGAGACCGGGTTGCTCATCGTGACCGAGGCGATGGATGCCGAAGGCCTGGTGCCGGTCGCCGAGCTTGCCGACATCATTCAGATCGGCGCGCGCAATATGCAGAACTACTCGCTCCTCAGGCGGGCGGGTCGAGCCGGGAAGCCCATTCTGCTGAAGCGTGGTCTCTCCGCGACCATTCAGGAGCTGCTGCTGTCGGCGGAGTACATCCTCGCCGAGGGCAACCCGCATGTCATTCTCTGCGAGCGTGGCGTGCGCGGCTTCGATACAGCCACCCGGAACCTGTTCGACCTGAGCGCAATCACCGTCGTCCACGGCCTGTCGCATCTGCCGATCGTCGCGGATCCGAGCCACGGCACCGGGCATCGAGACATGGTCATCCCGATGGCGCGCGCAGCGGTTGCCGCAGGCGCGGATGGTCTGCTGGTCGAGGTTCACCCCACGCCCGACCGGGCGTTGTCCGACGGCGCCCAGAGCCTCTACCCCGAACAATTCGATCAGATGATGAAGGAGTCGCGGCCGATCGCCGATGCCATCGGACGGAAAATCGCCGAGCCGGCAGGGGTGCGGGCATGAACAGCGTGCGCACGCTGCTGATCGCCACGCTGGTGCTCGCGGCCCCCCGGCTCGCGGTGACCGGTACGGCGCAACAGGATGCCGCAGCGATCATCGGACGGTCGGCGCGTGTGTATCGATCTCTGTCCAGCCTCGCAGCGAACTTTGTCCAGGTCATCGACAACCCGATGATCGACAGCGCGGAGAGCCGGGGCACGCTGGTGCAGTCGGGCCGGGCGAAACTGGCGATGCGCTTCAGCGACCCACCCTCGGAAGCCGTCATCATCGACGGCCAGCATGTCTGGCTGTACACACCGAGCACGACGCCGGGTCAGGTCATCCGGATGCGGGTTCCCAGCGGTGGACCGATGTACGGCTTCAATCTGCTGGCGTGGTTCCTCGACCGGCCGGCGGAGCGCTACAAGGCGTCCTATGTCCGGGCCGATCGGGTGGGAAATCAGCGAGTCGACGTGGTGAGGCTGGAGCCGACCGTCCCCGACATGCCGTTCACCACGGCCATCCTGTGGCTCGCGCGGGGTGACGGTCTCCCGCGCCGGCTGGAAATCGAGGAACGCTCAGGCGCGACCCGGACGCTGACCCTCTCGGCAGTGCACATCAACCGGATGGTGCCCGCCAAGACGTTCCATTTCGCCGTCCCCCCGGGCGTCCGGGTCATCGAGCAGTAGCCGGACGGGCAGCGGCCCGCATAGCGAGCGCCCGCGGGTCAGTTCTGCTTCGCCACCGCGGCGTGGCTGGTCATGGCGAGATTCATAAGCTCCTTCGGCGTCGGGGCGCGGCGAAGGAGGCGCATGGCGGTCTGCATCTGCTGGTCATCCCGTGCCTGGCGCCGAAACTCCGCCGACCGACCAAACACGTAGCGGGCGATCTGGTAGCTGAGCTGCTCGTCCAGCAGCGACCCTGCGCCCTCGAACACATCCGTCCGCAGGGTCACACCCTTGGTGCGGAGCCGGCGGTAGACCTCCTGGCGCATGGCCGGGGTGACCGTGAAGGACTCCGACGTCACCGTGTGATTCTTCTTCACGTCGAGTGCGTACGCCGTCAGCACGTCGCGATACTGCGGCAGCCCGTTCCCCAGCGCCTTGGCGAACTCGCGCTCGGTGGACGTCAGCGTATCGGGACGGATCACGAGGTCCGGCACGATGCCACCGCCCCCGCGCACCACCCGGCCGGCGTCCGTGTGGAAGATCGGTCGCTGCTTTATCGCTGAATCACTCTGCTGCTTGGCTAGATCGGGCGGCGTGGTGTCCGCAGCCGCCTCCATGGCGATCTCCGCCTGGTTGGCCTCGTCCTTCGCCACCCGCTGAATCGTCCGACCGCTCGGCGTGAACCACCGGGCGGTGGTCAGCTTCAGCGCGACACCGTCGCCCAGCGGGAACAGCGTCTGGACCAGGCCCTTGCCGAAGGTCGGGGTGCCAACGACAACGGCCCGGTCATGGTCCTGGAGCGCGCCCGCGATGATTTCCGAGGCACTCGCGGTCCCGTCGTTGACGAGCACGACGATCGGCAGCACGGGCCAGACCTGGCGTGCCTCGTCCATGAATTCCTTGGTGGAGCCGCGGGCACGGCCGCGCGTCGCCACGATCTCCTGCCGGGGGTTCAGGAACAGGTCCGCGACCTTCACGCCCTGGTCGAGCAGCCCGCCCGGATTCTGCCGCAGGTCGAGCACCAGCGACTTCATGCCCTTACCCCGCATCTCGGTGATTTCCTGCCGCAACTCTTCGGCGGAGGTCTCACTCACGGGGTTCAGCGAGATGTAGCCGATCCCGCTGTCAAACAGCGTCCCCGGCGGCACCGAACGCATGTGGATCTGGGATCGGGTGAGCGTGAACTTGATCGGCTCGAGAATACCGGCGCGGCGGATCAGCACGGAGACCCGGGAGCCCGGCTCGCCACGCAGCGACTTGACGGCCTCGTCGCTCTTCCAGCCCTCGGTGGACTTGCCGTCCACTTCGATGATCTGATCGCCGGTCTCGATGCCCGCGCGCTCTGCGGGTGTCTCCGGAAGTGGCGCCACCACCGTGATCCACCCATCGCGCACGTCGATCTGGATGCCAAGGCCCGCGTAGTTGCCGGACGTCTGTTCGGTGAGGGCCTTGTAATCGTCACCAGTCAACAGCACCGAATACGGATCCTTGAGCTCGCCGAGCATACCCTCGGTCGCCTTCTGGTACAGATCGGTCTCGCCGATGGAATCGACGTAGTAGGTGCTGACATGGTTCAGCACATCGTCGAAGAGCCGAGCCTGCTGATAGACGTTGCCGCCGCTGGCCGCACCCCGCTGAAGCAGCCACCCGCCGCTGAAGAAGGAAATAAGCGCTACCATTCCGATGACGGCCCACCGTTGCTTCATAGGTGCCTCCGAACCTGCGGAACCAGCGCCACAGCCCGACTGCCGGCGCCGTGTCCGCCGTTCATCTCAAACCGGTGCCGCACCGAAGAGTTCGGGGGCGCTTGCCAGGAGTTCGGACCACGCCGCTTGCAACAACCGGTCCGGTGCCTGGCGTCCATCTAAATGTCGCACCCCTTCACCCTGTGCCGCCAGATAAGCGGCGCCGACACGTGCGTGGAACTCCTCGCTCTCCGCGTCCAGCCGGTCAAGCGTCTTGCCGGCC
>JACDDX010000186.1 GCA_013816685.1 Gemmatimonadales bacterium | reverse complement strand
CCCATGCGCGGCGCGGTGCCGGCTTCGCGCGGCGGATGAGGCACCGGACGGCAGTCGCTGGGGGTCGCCGAGTTGCCCGCGGGGCCGAGCGTCGCAAGCTCGCGCATGGCGGGACCGGCGTCCGACGTGGGAGCCGATCGGGGGCCGAACAGCCGGCGCGCCTCCGACTCCATCTCGGATTCCTTTGGCGCGGCACTCGCCAGCGAGCGCTCGGCCGGGCTCGGCGGCTGGCGCCTGGAAGTCGGATGTGACGCCGTTTCCGGAGCGCCGCTGGACGCAAGCGGTGTGGTGCGTGAGGCCTGCGCCGCATTGCCCGGCTCGGTGTCGGGAGAGCGGGTGATGCGCGACGGCGGACGCGTATCGCGCTGCTGCAGCTCGGGCGGCGGGCGTGTGGGCTGGACCGCCGGCCGGACGGCCGATCGAGGCGGGGTCAGTGACGGCGGCGCGAGGTAGACCATCTCGACCTGCCGGGGGGCGGTGGCGCGGTCGGGGTCGGTCGCGCGCTTCGGGCGCACGGCCCGTGTCTCCCACAGCACCAGCGCGATCAGCAGCGCATGGATCAGAAGTCCCGCCAGCACCGCCCCCCAGACGCGCGGCCGCTCGACCGGCGGGAGGACGGTCACCAGGTGAGCCGGTGCCGTTTTCCTCACTCGTCGAATCAGTGTCCGGAAGCCGAGGTCCAGCGCGCCGCCGGGCATTAGGGCGCCCAGCGCTCCAGCACCCGGGAAAAGGTGTAGAGCACCAGACCCACCAGCGCGCCCACCAGCGTGCCGTTGATCCGCACGAACTGCAGATCGCGTCCGACCTGCAGCTCGATCCGGCGCGAGGTCTCGTCCGGATCCCACGCGGTGACCGTCTGCGCAATGAGCTGGCCCACCTCGTGGCGATACTGCTCGACCACCCGCAGCACTGCCTCGATGATCCAGCCGTCGGCCTTGTCGAGCAGCGCCTCGTCCTCCAGGGCGGCGGTGCCGACGGCGCTGAGGCCGCGCTCCAGCGCGCCCGGGGCGCCGTCGCCGTCATCGGCCGCGCGGCGCTCGAACAGCCGCTTCAGCTCGTCCCAGAGTGATGCGGCCAGCCGCCCGCCGGTCGCCTGATCCAGCACCTGCTCCTTGAGCGCCTCCGCGCGCGCGATCACCTCGGGCGATTCCTGCAGCTGCTGGATCCACTCGTGCAGCAGCTCGTCGAACTGATGCCGGAGCGGGTGGTCGGGATCGGCGCTCACCTCGATGATGGTGCGATCGATGCCGCCGCGGACCTTCTCGTGCAGGCGGTTGTTGACCATCTCGGGGACCCACCACGGGCTCTCCTCCCGGATCCGATCGCGGATCAGCGCGTCGTTCTCCGCCACCAATTGGGTGAGGCCACCGAGCACCCGGTCGAGGATCTGCTGGTGGCGGCCGTTCACGGTGAGCAGGCTCAGTCCCTTGGCGAGCACCGGCGCGATGGGCGCACGCCGGAGCGGCTCCACGACGGTCCGGTCGAGCACCGCGTGCACGTCCTCGTCGCGAACGACGGCACCCGCGGTCCGCAGCGTGGCCGCCGCCCGCTGTGCCGCGACCCGTGCGTTGGCGGGTTCGGCCAGCCACTCGGCCGCCCGCCGACTCAGCTTCGCCGCCCGCAGCTTCTCACCCAGCACGTCGGGCGAGAGGAAATTGTTCTGGACAAAGTTGCCGAGGCTGCGGCCGATCCGATCCTTCCGGTTGGGAATGATGGCGGTGTGGGGAATGGGAAGATTGAGCGGGCGGCGGAACAGCGCCGTGATGGCGAACCAGTCGGCCACCCCGCCCACCATGCCCGCCTCGGCGGCAGCGCGCACGAACCCGAGCCACCCGTAGCGTCCCTCCAGCAGCCGCGCCGCGACGAAGACGACGCTCATGAGCACCAGCAGGCCGCTCGCCCGCCGTTTCATAAGGTCGAGCGCGGCCTGCTTGGTCTCGGCGTCGGCGACTTGCGGTATCACGCAGATTCTCCTCCCGACGGGAAGATAGACGGGGCAGCGGCCAGTGCACGTTCCTCGCTCTATCCACGTGATCGGGGCGAGGATGCATTCAGTTTTTTCCGGAGTAACTCTGAGCAAGGAAGGGCACGAGGCCTTGGAGGCCGCGCTTGGCGGCGCGTACACCATCGAGCGGGAGCTCGGCGGTGGAGGCATGTCGCGCGTGTACGTCGCCCATGACCGGCTGCTGGCCCGCAAGGTCGTGGTCAAGCTGCTTCACCCTGAGCTCAGCGCCGCCGTCGATACCGAGCGGTTCCTCCGGGAAATCCTTCTCGCCGCCGGACTGCAGCATCCCTGCATCGTCCCGCTGCTCTCCGCCGGAGAGAGCGACGGCCGTCCGTATCTGACCATGCCGCTGGTGGTCGGTGAATCGCTGCGGGAGCGGGTGACTCGTGACGGCCCCCTCCCGGTGCCGGACGTGGTGCGCATCCTCCGGGACGTGGCGTCGGCGCTGAGCCACGCGCATGAGCGCGGCGTCGTACATCGAGACATCAAGCCGGAAAATGTGCTCCTCTCCGGCGGCTTCGCCCTCATCACCGATTTCGGCGTGGCGAAGGCGGTGACGGCGGCGGCGGACCATCGGGAGCACCACCCCGGCCTCACCTCCCTGGGCATGGCGATCGGCACACCGGCGTATATGGCGCCCGAGCAGGTCGTCGCCGATGCCGGCTGCGACCATCGCGTCGACATCTACGCCTTCGGCCTGGTCGGCTACGAGCTGCTCGCCGGCGCCCATCCATTCGCCGGCCGGTCATCGCAGGCGATGTTCGCCGCCCAAATCCTCGAATTGCCCCCCGGGATCTCAACGGTGCGGCCCGACACCCCGGTCGAACTCGCCGGCTTGATCTCGCGCTGTCTCGCGAAGGAACCGGCTGACCGGCCACAATCGGCGATGCTGCTGCTGCTGTCCGCGCTCGAGGTGCTCATCCTTTCGACCTCGACCCGAACAGTGAGCCGGATGACCGACCCGGCAGCCGGCGGGGCCGTGGCGCTGGAGACACCGCCGCCGACAGGGGCCCTCCAGCGTTCCTCAGCCTTGGAAGGCACCACCCGCAGGACCACCGCGAAAAGCCGCTCGACGGGCCGGGTGCGCAGCCCCCGCAAGCCCAAGCCTATCGACTCACTGGCCATCCTTCCCTTCGTGAACACCAGCGGCAATGCCGAGAACGACTTTCTGAGCGACGGAATCACCGAGAGCATCATCAACAAGCTCTCCCGGATTCCGGAGTTGCGCGTCGTGCCGCGCTCGGTCGTCTTCCGGTACAAGGGCGCGAACGTCGATCCGCAGGCCGCCGCGAGGGCGATGCAGGTCCGGGCCTTCGTCACCGGCCGTCTGTTTCACCGTGGGGACGCCCTGATCGTGAAGGCCGAGATGGCGGACGCGCTGACCGAGTCGCAGCTCTGGGGCGAGCAGTATCACCGCCCGTTCGCCGACATCTTCGCGGTGCAGGAGGACATCGCGGACGAGATCTCACGTTGCCTTCTGGTGCGGCTCACCAGCGAGGAGCAACAGCGAATCCGTCGGCGCGAAACCCAGAATTCCGCGGCCTACCAGTCGTACCTAAAGGGGCGCTACCACTGGAACAAGCGGACCATCGAGCCGCTGCGCCAGGCCGACCGCTGTTTTCAGGCGGCGATCGACGAGGATCCGAGCTACGCCATCGCGTATTCCGGCCTGGCCGACACCTACAACGTGCTGGGCTACTACAGTGCGGAGCGGCCGCACACCGCCTTCCCACGCGGCCGGGCCGCGGCGAGCCGGGCCCTGGAAATCGATCCGCAGCTCGCGGAAGCGCACGCGTCGCTCGGGTTCGTGCGACTATTCTATGACCGGGACTGGGACGGGGCGGGGCGTGCGTTCGAGCAGGCGATCGCGCTCAATCCAACGTATGCGACGGCCCACCAGTGGCAGGCGTGGTACCTCTTCATCGTTGGTCGGGTCGAGGAGGCCATCAGCGCGTTCCAGCGGGCGCTCGAGCTCGATCCGCTTTCACTCATCATCAACGACCATTACGCCTACGGGCTGGCCGTCGCCGGGCGCTGGGATGACGCCCTCGAACAGTGCGCGCGGACAGCGGAGCTGAGTCCGGAATATCCGCTGGTGCAGTGGCGGCTGGGCGAGATCCTGCTGAGTCTCGGGCGGTACGCCGAAGCGGTGACCGCCTACCGTCGTTGCGTGGACGGCACCGACGGCGCGGTCGGGCTGGGGCACCTCGGGCAGGCGCTGGGCCGGGTGGGACGCAGCGATGAAGCACGCGCGCACCTGACGCGGCTGCATGAGGTGGCAGCGAGCCGGTATCTCTCGCCCCTGGACTTTGCGCTCACCTACGCGGGTTTGAACGATGGCGACA
>JACDDX010000185.1 GCA_013816685.1 Gemmatimonadales bacterium | reverse complement strand
CGAGTACGCCGCGGTGCCGACGGTGGGCTTTACCCTCGAGGTCGCGGCTGAGAACGCGGTTGCGGTGCAGGCTATCTCGCTCAATGCCCAGGTCAGGATCGCGCCCGCGGGGCGGTCGTACGATCCGGTATCGCAGGCGAGGCTGGTGGAGCTGTTCGGGGCGCCCGACCGCTGGGCCACAAACCTCCACGGTTTCCTCTGGGCGCATTCGACGCTCCATATCGGCTCATTCACCGCGCAGACCGAGGTCACGCTCCCAGTGGCCTGTACCTACGATTTCGAAGTAGCCGTAGCGAAGTACTTCAATGGCGTGCAGGATGGTCAGATCCCGCTCGAGTTTCTCTTCAGCGGCAACGTCTTCTATCGGGGTGCGGACGGGATGCTGCAGACCTGCCGGCTCTCCTGGGAGAAGGAAGCTGCCTATCAGTTCCCAGTGCGAGTGTGGCGCGAGATGATGGACCACTACTTTCCCGACACCGCGTGGATCCGCTTCGGCAAGGCGCAGTTCGACCGGCTCTACGCCTACCGTTGCACCCACTCCCTGTTGAGCTGGGACGACGCGCTCGACGCGCTCCTCCGCTCGGCCGAGCCGGAGCGCTGAGTGGATCCGGTCGAGCGGATCGCTCGCGCGGTGCTGTATGAGGGCTACATCCTTTGGCCCTACCGGCGGAGTGCGTTGAAGAACCGGCAGCGGTGGACCTTCGGCGGGGTCTTCCCTCGCTCGTACAGCGAGGCGGGTCACGCCGACGACCCGTGGCGGATGCGCACAGAGTGCCTGCTCGAAGCCTCGGCCGGCGCCACGGTAGATGTCGAGCTGCGTTTCCTCCAGGTGACCGCCCGCCAGGCTATGCAAGCCACCGAGGGCGGTGCCGCGCCGGTTGACCGGCTGGTGGTGGGCGCGGACGAGTATCTGACCTGGGAGGAAGCGACCGAGCGAGGCGTGCGCGTGCCGCCGATTGAGGTGACCGACGCCGAGGTATCGGTGCGCGTTCCGGTGAGCATCCCGGCCGATCGCGCGACCGAGACGATCGCCGCGGATGATGGCAGCCCCGCGGGGGCGCTGGTGCGCGAGTGGCGGCAGCTCGAGGGCGAGATCGCGGTAACGGTGACGCCGGTTGGGGCGGGGCGCTTCAGCGTAGCGGTCGGGATCAGCAACACCACGCCCTGGAGCGGAGGCGAGCGTGGCGAGGCGGTAAAGCAGGCGCTGATCTCCGCCCACATGGTGCTGCGCACCAGCGGAGGAGCGTTCGTCTCGCTCACCGATCCTCCGGCCGAGCTGCGCGAGGCCGCCGCCCGTTGTCGGAACGCCGGGACCTGGCCGGTGCTGGTCGGCGAACCCGGCGATCGCACGACCGTGTTGTCGTCGCCGATCATCCTGCCCGACTATCCGGAGATCGCGCCGGAGAGCCCGGGCGATCTTTTCGACGGCGGCGAGATCGACCAGATGCTGATCCTCAACGTCCTGAGCCTCACCGACGACGAGAAGCGGGAGATGCGCGGCTCCGACCCGCGTGCCAGGGAGATCCTCGACCGTTGCGCGTCGCTCACGCCCGACCAGCTCATGCGGCTGTACGGCTCGATCCGCGAACTGGGGCCCGCCGCCGGATGAGACCCGCCGAGGAGTTCTGGGTGCGGGCGGAGAGCGAGCCGCCGGAGTCGGTGGTGATCGAGGGCGTCGAGGTGCGCCGCGGTAGCCGGGTGCGGCTCGCGCCGAGTAACGGCCGCGATTTGTTCGACCTGGTGCTCAGCGGGCGCATGGCCACGGTCGAGAGTCTCCAGCAGGACATCGACGGCGGCCTTTCGGTCGCCGTCACGATCGACGACGATCCCGGCCACCAACTCGGCGATGACCGGTACATCGGCCACCGGTTCTTCTTTTCTGTCGGCGAGATCGAGCCGGTGGCCGGGCCCACCGAGCCGGTGCCCCGGCGGATTCTCATTGCCGGGATCGGCAACGTCTTCATGGCGGACGATGGCTTTGGGGTGGCCGTGGCCGCGGAGCTGGCCGGGCGCTCGCTGCCGGCCGGCGTCGAGGTGGTGGATTTCGGCATCCGCGGAATGGACCTCGCGTTCGCCCTGCAGCGGGACTACGCGGTCGCGGTGCTGGTCGACGCGATGCCGCGCGGCGCGGCGCCCGGGACACTGGCGCTAATCGAGCCCGATCTCGCGGGCGTCGCCGTGGCCGGGGGAATCGACTCCCATTCGATGGACCCGGCGAAGGTGCTGGGCCTGGTACAGCGGCTGGGCGGGTGCACCTGCCGGGTACTGGTGCTCGGGTGCGAGCCCGAGATCGTGGTCCACGGCGACTCGCCGGAGAATATGAGCATGGAGTTGAGCGATGCGGTGCGGCGCGCGGTGCCGGAGGCAGCCGCGATGATCGAGCGATTGGTGACCGGGCTATGAAGGCACCGTCGAGAAGCGCGCTGCGGAAGCGCCGCGGCCCAAACCCGAGGAGTCACACACGATGAAATACGTTCTGATCGGAGTCGCGGTCCTGGCTGTGGCGCTGCTCATTCGCATGTCGCCCGAGCTCCGGCGTTACCTGAAGATGCGTGGGATGTAGCCGCGCCGGGGGATCCATGCACGTCAAGAAAGTGAAGGTGGTGACTGACGCCCTCAACGCCAACGCCACCATCGCCCGGGCCAATCGGGCGGACTTCGACCGGGCCGGGGTCACGGTCGTGAATTTGATGAGCGCCCCAGGCTCGGGAAAAACGTCATTGCTCGAGCGGGTGCTGATTGGGCTCGAAGACGTTTCGGTGGGCGTGCTCGAGGGCGACGTGCAGGGCAGCTTCGACGCGGACCGTCTGGCCCGGTTGCACGTGCCGGTCACTCAGATCAATACCGATTCGGGGTTTGGGGGGGAATGCCACCTCGACGCGAACATGGTGCGCTCGGCGATCCCATCGCTCCCGCTCGACGACATCGATCTGCTGATCATCGAGAACGTAGGCAACCTCGTCTGCCCGGCCGAATTCCGGGTCGGCGAGGACGTCCGGGTCATGGTGGCGTCGGTAACGGAGGGCGAAGAGAAGCCGCTTAAGTATCCGCTCATGTTTCGCACCTGCGACCTCATCCTGATCAACAAGATCGACCTGCTTCCGCATCTCGACTTCGATCTCGATCTGTTCCTGCGCAATCTCGACACCGTGCACCCGGGGGTGCCGCACATGTTGGCGAGCGCGCGGACGGGAGAGGGCGTAAACGAGTGGCGCGACTGGTTGAAGCACCTGCCTTCCCACGCGGCAGCTCTACGTTAAGCAACGGGCATCCACAATTAAGTCGAGCGAGGACGTCATGGCGACAGCACGGGCCGACCATATGGAACGCGGCGGGTCAATGGAACGGGGCCGCTCGCTCGAGAACCTCGGCGAGAAGGTTCTTCGTTATGGCCTGGTCGCGATTCTCCTGTGGGTTGGCGCGCTCAAGTTCACCGAGTACGAGACGATGGGAATCAAACCGCTGGTGGAAAACAGCCCGCTCACAGCATGGGCCGTTCAGGCCCTGGGACTCAAGACACTCTCGGCGTTGATTGGCACGGTCGAGATCGTGCTCGGCCTGATGATCGCGAGCCGATCGTTCTCGCCGAAGGTATCGGCGTACGGCAGCATGGGCGCGATAGTCATGCTTTTGATCACCCTGAGCTTCGTGCTGACGACTCCCGGCATCTGGCAGATGGGGTACGGTTTCCCGTTTCCCTCTCCGATGCCCGGGCAGTTTCTCCTGAAGGACATTATCCTGCTCGGGGCGGCAATCTGGACCGCCGGTGAGGCTCAGCGGGCCACGCCGATGCGGTCGAGCTCGATGTGAGAGAGGTCGCCGGCCGGTTCCCGGAGCGAATCTGCCCGGCCGACTCGATTACCTGATCGGGTGCCGACCGAGGCGACCCGGTGCTTCTTTGCCGCGGAGGCCGACCGGATCGCCCGGCTCTGTCACCAGATGGCCGAACGCTTTGCCCGGGGCGGCAGGTTGGTGGCGTTCGCCTCGTCGCCAGCCTTGGATCGATCGCGGACCGATTCCTCCTGCACGACCGCCCGATCGAGTCCCGTGCCGACGACTCCGTCCTGCGTGCCGTCAGCACCGGATCCGGCGCACGGCCCGTGAGCCTGCGCCGCTCCCGCGGGTACGTGCCGGCCAGTCTGAAGAGACAGATCTCGGCGCAGTCCGCCTGACGCCAGCTTCTGCTGCGAGCGGTGACATCATCGCGAGCGCAGCGAGATTCCGTAACCCGCTCGTCAGCAGCAAGCACCGTTAGGCGGCCGCGGGAAGATGCATGCGAACGATGCCGCCGGCAATGCGGCGGTGGTGCTCCTCGCGCCAGGGGCGAGCATACTCGGCGCTCCGCACTCTCGGAG
>JACDDX010000184.1 GCA_013816685.1 Gemmatimonadales bacterium | reverse complement strand
GTCGTACAGGATGCGAACTTCGGTGCGCTGGCTCGCGGACGCGCCCTCGTCGGGAGTGCTCTGAACGAAGCCCGACACCAGCGGGGCAGATGACCACACCGCGTCATCGAGCGCTCCGTCGATTCGGGGGCGTTGGCTGATGCGTACCGCGGCGACCGACAGCGGAGCGGCGGTGGCGACGGTGTCCCGCCGCAGGGTGTCGCCGGGCGCAGTGTGCTGAGCGCCGGGAGCTTCCAGGAGCACGGCGACCAGCAGCGCGGCGGCGAGCATGAGGACCTGGCGGGCGATCGAAGTGAACGAGCCGGTTGCGGCGGACGTTCGGCTTAGACCACGGGCCAGATGAAAAGGTTGGCAGTGGCGCCCCGGAGCCCGCGTGCTGTTGACTTAAGTGTTTGTGAGGGAATACCTTCCGCCGGTGCTGGGCAGTTGCGTGGACATCCTGCTGCCGGGTATATTTCGGGCTTCGCGCACCGCTCTCAGCGGTGGTTTGCCTCCCTTCGCACGCGACCTCCATGACCGCACCCAACGCCCGCGAACGCATCGTTCCTCGCCTGATCGAGGAAGAGATGCAGCAGTCGTTCATCAACTACTCGATGAGTGTCATCGTCTCCCGGGCGCTGCCCGACGTGCGCGATGGCCTCAAGCCCGTGCATCGCCGCATCCTGTATGCGATGAACGAGCTCGGCTTGGTACCGGGCCGGGGATACAAGAAGTCGGCGACCGTGGTCGGGGATGTGCTCGGCAAATACCACCCCCATGGCGATCAGTCGGTCTACGACGCACTCGTCCGCATGGTGCAGGAGTTCTCGCTGCGCTATCCCCTAGTGGACGGCCAAGGCAATTTCGGCTCGGTGGATGGTGACCCGGCAGCGGCCTACCGGTACACCGAGTCCCGTCTGACGCGCGTCGCGACCGCGATGCTGGAGGACATCGACAAGAACACCGTCGATTTCCAGGCGAACTTCGATGACCGGCTGAGGGAGCCGACGGTCCTCCCGTCCAAAGTCCCGAACCTGCTGGTCAACGGGAGCTCGGGCATTGCGGTGGGCATGGCCACCAACATCCCGCCGCACAACCTCCGCGAAGTGGCCCGAGCCGTCGAGCTGCTCATCGACACGCCGGACGCCACCATCGCCGACCTGCGGAAGGTCATTAAGGGGCCCGACTTCCCGACCGGTGCGTACATCTACGGTCGGGAGGGCATCAAGGAAGCCTACGAGACCGGCCGCGGGCGGGTGGTCATGCGGGCCCGCGCGCAGATCGAGGAGAAAGAATCCACCGGCAAGTCGCAGATCGTCGTCACCGAGATCCCCTATCAGGTCAACAAGGAGAACCTGGTCAAGGCCATCGCGGAGCTGGCGGCCGAGCGGAAGATCGAGGGGATCTCGGGCGTCAACGACGAGTCGGACAAGGAGGGAATGCGGATTGTCGTGGAGCTCAAGCGCGACGCGATTCCCAACGTCGTGCTGAACTCGCTCTACAAGCACACCTCGATGCAGTCCACCTTCGGCGTCATCATGCTGGCGCTCGACAACGGTGCGCCGAAGGTGATGAACCTGAAGGAGCTGCTCGAGCGCTACATCGATCACCGCCACCAGATCATCGTCCGTCGGACCCAGTTCGACCTCGACGCGGCGCTCGCCCGCGAGCACATCCTCGAGGGCCTCAAGATCGCCGTCGACAACATCGACGAAGTGATCAAGATCATCCGGAGCTCCAAGGACACCCCCGAGGCCGATGCCCGGCTCCGCAAGCGGTTCGCGCTCAGCGAGCGGCAGACCGACGCCATTCTCAACATGCGGCTGGCCAAGCTCACCGGACTCGAGATCGACAAGCTTGAGGCCGAGCTCAAGGAGGTCCGGGCCACCATCAAGGAGCTCAAGAGCATCCTGGCCTCGAAACCCCGGCGCATGACGATCCTCAAGGAAGAGCTGGCGGAGGTCGTCGGGCAGTTCGGCGATGACCGGCGCACCGAGATCGTGGCCGACCAGGGCGACTTCACGGTCGAAGACCTGATCGCCGAAGAGGACATGGTCATCACCATCTCCCACACCGGCTACATCAAGCGGATCCCGGTCGCGGTCTACAAGCGACAGGGCCGCGGTGGCCGGGGACGCAACAACGGTGATCTCAAGGCCGACGACTGGGTCGAGCACCTGTTCATCGCCAGCACGCACGACTACCTGCTCTTCTTCACCAACCAGGGCCAGCTCTACTGGCTCAAGGTGCACGAGATCCCGCAGGCCAGCCGATCCGCGCGCGGCAAGCCGGTGGTCAACTGCATCGCGATCAAGCCGGGCGAGCAGATCGCGGCGCTGGTGCCGGTCCGGGAATTCGCCGACGACAAGACGCTCATCTTCGCCACCCGGCTCGGCACGGTGAAGAAGACCGTCCTGTCGGCCTATGGTAACGTGCGCACCAACGGGATCTGCGCCATCAACGTCGACAAGGATGACGAGCTCATCGACGTGCAGGTGTGCGATCCCAACAGCGACATCATCCTCGCCACCGCCGACGGCATGAGCATCCGGTTCCACCAGGGCGACGTGCGCGACATGGGGCGGGCCACCACCGGCGTGAAAGGTGTCGAGCTCGACAAGGGCGACGCGGTGATCGGCATGGTCGTCGTCCGCCGGGACGCGACGCTGCTGGTGGTGAGCGAGAAGGGATACGGGAAGCGCTCGGAGCTGGGTGACTACCGGGTGCAGAAGCGCGGCGGCAAGGGCATCATCACCCTCAAGAAAACCGACAAGACCGGCGCAATCGTCGCGCTTAAGGAAGTGCTGCCCGAGGACGAGCTGATGATGATCACGCGGCACGGCGTGATCATCCGCCTCCCGGTGAAGGGCATCCGGGTGATCGGCCGCAACACGCAGGGCGTCAAGGTGATGAACCTCGACGCCGGTGACACGGTCACCGACGTGGCGCGCGTGGTCAAGGAGGAAGACGAAGCCGCCGAGGAAGTTCCGGGCGAGGTGATCCCCACGGCGCCGGTGGAATGAGCGGCCTCGCGGACGCGCCCTCGTGACGACCGCTGGCCTCGCCCGCCCGGTCGTGTCGCTCGCGGCGATACGGGCTGCCGCCGATCGGCTGGTCGGGGTCGCCAACCGGACTCCGCTGCTGCCCGTGCCGTCTCTCTCGCAGGCGCATGGCGTGCCGGTCGCGATTAAGTGCGAGCAGCTTCAGCCGGTGGGCGCGTTCAAGATCCGTGGCGCCTGTACCGCGCTCGCGGCGCTTCCGGCCGAGGCGCTCGCACGCGGAGTCATCACCTACTCGAGCGGCAATCACGGGCAGGCGCTCGCCTTCGCCGCGGCACGGCTCGGTGTCCGCGCGGTGATCGTGATGCCGGATCAGGCGCCCGGCGTGAAGGTGGCCGCCGTGCGGCGCCAGGGCGGCGAGGTGATCTTCGGGGGCACGACCTCGGCGGAGCGCCACGATCGCGCGTACGCCATTGCGGCCGACGAGGGGCTGACGATGGTCCCGCCGTTCGAGAGCCTCGAGGTGATTGCGGGACAGGGCACCTGCGGTCTGGAGATCCTTGAGGACTGGCCGGAGGTCGACACCATTCTAGCGCCGGTTGGCGGCGGCGGGCTCCTGGCGGGAATCTCCGCCGCCGCCGCGGCGCTTCGCCCGGGCCTTCGAGTCGTCGGCGTCGAACCGGAGGGCGCGCCGAAGCTCGCGCGCGCGCTCGACGCCGGGAAGCCCGTCACGCTCGAGCGCACCGGCAGCCTGGCCGACGGACTGTTGCCACTCAGCATCGGCGCGCTTCCCTTTGCCGTCATGCGCGACATCGTGCACGAGGCGGTGCTCGTGTCTGAGACCGAAATCGGGGATGCGGTGCGCTTCCTCCATCGGGAACTGGGTCTCGCGGCGGAGCCCTCCGGCGCCGTCACGACGGCGGCGGTACTCGCCAACCGGGTGCAGCTGACCGGACCTACCGCGCTCATCCTGAGCGGCGGCAACGTGGATCCCGACCTCTTTCTCCGGCTGGTGCACTGAATGACCGCCATCGCACCGAGGATTCTCGTCGCCGACGACGATCAGGCCCTCTCCCGGACCCTCTCCTGGATTCTGAAAGAGAACGGCTACGAGGTGCAGACCGTCCCCGGCGGCGAGCATCTGTTCGAGCATCTCTCCGCCGAGCCGTTCGATCTGCTGCTGCTCGACATCATGATGCCCAAGGTCGACGGGCTTCAGCTCCTCCAGCGGGTGAAGTCCGATCCCCGCTTCTGCCATCTGCCGGTGCTCATGATCTCCTCGATGCCGCCCGAGGAGGCCACGGTGCGTTCGCTCGGACTCGGGGCCGCCGATTTCATCCCCAAGCCGTTCCGGGTGCGGGAGCTGCTGGCGCGGGTGAAGGCGCACCTC
>JACDDX010000183.1 GCA_013816685.1 Gemmatimonadales bacterium | reverse complement strand
TCCGTACGGTTGGCGGCGTTGCCCATGCGGTCGCCGGCCCGGTCGAGTGCGCTGTCGGACTTCGCACCCGCACGATTCATGGCGCTATCGGCGTCGCGCCCGGCTTCCCGTACGTCCGCCACCCCGCTGTCGGCTCGAGCCGAGGCGTCGGTGTCCCTCGATCCAGCATCGTCCTTCTTGCACCCGACGACCGCAAGCACGACTGCCAGCGTCATTAGCTTCTTCATGAATTCCTCCAGAGGGAGACGGACACCCGGACTCCCAACCGCGGCCTGGGCGAGTCCGCTTGAGCATGCCCGATGGCGGCCCAAGCGTCAAGCGTCAGGTTGACGCGGGCCGGTGCCGGAGGTCACATGAGCCGATACTTTGGCCCGCTCCCGCCTTCGCGCGGGGTCCACCGCGGGCCCACCACGTCGGTCGCCTTGCAGTCCACGCAGTTCGGCGGGTTGACCCGGAGCGCGTCACCCACCCGCTCGTAGACGCCGGCCGGACACATGTGGGCGTAGAAGTCGGCCACCTCGCCGGTCACGTCCTGCCCGACGATCAGGTGCGACGGAATGGTGTCGCGGGTCTCGTTCCCCGACTTGAAGACCGCGTCCACCTTGCTGAACGTCAGCGTGTTGTCGGGCGTGAAGGGCTGCGCCGGACCGGTCGTGCGTGGCGTCGCCGCGTCCTCGCCCATGGTGATGCGGCCGCCGGGAAACCGGCCGCCGGTCACGGTCATCAGCCCCGCCTTGAGCCCGCCGACGTAGAGCCCGTCCTTGAAGGCGAGCCGCATGTTCCGAGTCTTCTTCAGGTCACTCACGATGTAGCTCGCGTCGGTGACGCGGTCGTAATCGGCCAGCGCCGTGGCTGAGGTGTCGCCCCGCCCCAGCGCCGCAAACGCGGTGCGCGCCGCGTAGATGCCCGACTGCATGGCGTAGTGAATGCCCTTGAGCGAAGGCACGTCCACGAACCCCGCAGCATCGCCGGCGAAGAGTACCCCGTCGCCATGGCGCCGCTCGGGCAGCGCGTAGTAGCCGCCTTCGGGAATCGTCTTCGCGCCCCACTCGAGCATCGTCCCGCCGTCGAGATACTCGCGGAAGAGCGGATGCAGCTTCATCCGCTGCATCAGTTGGTGCACGTCCAGCGCGGCATCGTGATAGTCGAGCCCGACCACCAGCCCGATCGCGGCCTGCGACTCACCCAGCGGATAGAAGAAGCTCCCGCCGAACGCGTCGGCCGGAAGCGGCCAGCCGAGAGTGTGGATAACGCGGTCGAGCGGACGCGCGATCTTCCAGACCTCCTTGACGCCGAGGGCGTAGATCTGCGGATTGGTGGAGGACACCTTCCGCCACTGCCTCCAGGCCTGCGACAGCAGCCCGCGCGTCCCTTCCGCCACCACCGTGATCCGCGCGGTGAGATCGGTCGGCTCGGCGTAGCTGCCGGTGGGCTTGCGCTCGCGATCGAGCCCCGACGGCGTCGTGCGCACGCCGCGCACCGCTTCGCCGTCCACCAGCAGCGCATCCACCGGAAAACCCGGAAAGAGGTTGACACCCATCTCCTCGGCGCGCTCGCCCAACCAGCGGACCATCTCCGAGAGCGAGCCGGTGAAGTAACCGGTGTTGTGCATCGTTGGCGGCGTCGGAATCTTCTGGGCCCGCTTCTCGGTCATGAAGTAGACCGCCTCGCCGCTCACCGGCTGGCGGAACGGGAAGTCCGCGTCGGTCAGGTCGGGAAAGAGTTCGCGAAAGGCCCGCGGATTCACCACCGCGCCCGAGAGGCTGTGCTCGCCAGGCGCCGCCGCTTTTTCCAGCACGCCGATGTTGAGCCCGGCCTCGCCGACTTCCGGGTCGGCCTTGGCCAGCCGGGCGAGCTCGATCGCGCAGGCGAGCCCGGCGGGACCACCGCCCACGATCAACACGTCCATCTCGATCGCCTCGGAGGATGGCGGGTCGGTCAGGATCAGGCGGTCGAGCGGCAGCGGCGCCTGGTGGCGGATCGGCAGAATGCTTGACACGTCACGTCCTCGGCACGGGAAAGCAGCGGCTCAAATATAGTTCTACCCCGGATGCACCCACTCCGGGCGGACCGGCGAGAGCCGCGTGTCCCGGCGTCACCCTTCACCGTTTACCGGTCTGCCGTGCCAGTGTACGCTTCCGCCCCATGACCATCCCCGGCTTCCGCCCCGTCCCCTTCACCGGCGTCATCTACGTGATGGCGGAGGCGGCGCGGCGCGGCTTCCGCTACGGCCATCCCGACTGGTGCAACCTGGGCCAGGGCCAGCCGGAGACGGGACCGCTGCCGGGCGCGCCGCCGCGCATCCACCAGGTCGAGATCGGCGTCGATGATCAGGAGTACGCGCCCGTCCCCGGCATCTGGGAGCTGCGCCGCGCCGTGGCCGAGCTGTACAACCACCTCTATCGCCAGGAAAAACGCTCCCAGTACAGCGAGCGGAACGTCTGCATCTGCGGCGGGGGACGCGCCTCGCTCACCCGCGCCGTCGCGGCACTGGGCGAGATCAACCTGGGCCACTTCCTCCCCGACTACACCGCGTACGAAGAGCTGCTCGACATCTTCAAGCTCTTCACCTCGATACCGATCCTGCTGACCGGTGAGAGCGGCTACCATTTCGGGCTCGACGACCTCGAGCGCGAGATCACCGGCCGCGGGCTGTCGGCGCTCCTGCTCTCGAACCCGTGCAACCCGACCGGCCGAGTCATCCAGGGCGACGAGCTCGACGGCTGGGTCGCCGTCGCGCGCGAGGTCGGCTGCACGCTCCTGATCGACGAGTTCTACTCCCACTACATCTGGGGCGACGCGCCCGGCGGCATGATCTCGGCGGCCGCGCACGTGGACGACGTCGACGCCGACCCGATCGTGCTGTTCGACGGACTCACCAAGAACTGGCGCTACCCCGGCTGGCGCACCACCTGGATCGTGGGGCCGCAGCCGGTCATCGACGCCGTCAGCAGCAGCGGCTCGTTCCTCGATGGCGGCGGGAGCAAGCCGCTGCAGCGCTCGGCGGTGCCGTTGTTGAAGCCGGAGATCGCCTGCGCCGAGGCGGCGGCGATCCGGACGGTGTTTCTGCGGAAGCGGGAGATTCTGGGCGACGGACTCCGTGCGGCAGGCGTACGATTCGATCTGGAGCCCGAGGGCACCTTCTACTGGTGGGGCGACGTCTCCGGACTGCCGCCCGGCATGAACACGGGGATGACGTTTTTCCGCGCCGCCCTCGAGCGCCAGGTCATCTGCGTGCCGGGCGAGTTCTTCGACGTGAATCCGGGCAAGCGCCGGAGCGGACGGCCCAGCCGGTTCCGCCACTATGTGCGCTTCTCCTTCGGCCCCGACGAGGCGTCGGTGCGCGAAGGCGCGCGCCGGATCGGGGCGATGGTGGCGGAGGCCGGGCCGGCCGCGAGATCCGGCGTCCCGGCGCGGGCGTAGACGTTCATCCAGGAGAATGCTGTGGCGACCACTCGACACCGTCACCGAGTATTACGGCTCCGTCCTCACGTCCTCGCGCGACCTCAGGACCGATGCCTGCTGCGACACCGCGGTGTCGTCACCGCTGGTGCGCGCCGCGGTGTCGCACGTGCATCCGGAGGTCACCGGGCGTTACTACGGCTGCGGGCTGGTGGCGCCCGATGCGCTCGACGGCCTGACGGTGCTCGACCTGGGCTCCGGCTCGGGGCGCGACGCGTACGTGCTGGCCCAGCTCGTGGGCGAGCGGGGTCGTGTCATCGGCGTGGACGCGACGGCCAGGCAGGTGGACGTGGCGACGCGGCATCTGGCGTGGCATGCCGAGCGGTTCGGCTACCGGAGCAGCAACGTCGAGTTTCATCTCGGTGACATCGCACGACTCGACGCGCTGCCGCACTGATCGGGAGCGGCACGACGGGCTACCGCACTGCACTCCCATGGGCGACCGTGACCACGATGCTGGGCTCGCTCCTCGCGCTGCTGCTCGCGAGGGGACTCATCGCGGCGTTCCGCGGCAAGGGGCTCGTGCCGGAGGCGCTCACCGCCGATCCGGCCTTCCTCCTTTCGGTGAGCGTCGCCGCCGCGCTCACCGTGCTGCTCGCCACCCGACTGGGCCTGCCCGTCTCCACGACCCACGCGCTGATCGGCGGTCTCGTCGGCGCGGGCGCGGTGGCAACCCACGGCCATCTCGATCTCGCGCGCCTCGGCGCGACGTTCGTGCTCCCACTGCTGCTCAGTCCGCTCCTCGCCCTCGGCCTGACGGTCGTGCTCTACGGTGCGCTGGCGCGATTGCGGCGCGGGCTGGGCATCGCCCGGACGAGTTGCCTCTGCGCCGGGGAGGCGCTCCTGGCGCTGAGCCCGGCGGGTGCGGCGGCGCTGTCGGCAACACCGATCTCGGTCACCACCGGAC
>JACDDX010000182.1 GCA_013816685.1 Gemmatimonadales bacterium | reverse complement strand
CATCGCGCAGGAGTCGCTCGCCGCTGATCACCGATCCCTTGGCCGGGTCGCCGTACAGCATGGCGGCCACCTGGCGCAGCAGCAGTTCGACCGGGTGCCAGGTGTCCGGATCGATCTCGGGATAGATGTAGGCGAGCTCGGCCTTGAGGCGGGCCTCCCGCCCGCGCGGCTCGCTCATTGGACGAGGCTGGAGCGCGAGACGGCGTGGGGATCGATCGGGCGAGTGATCATGAGAGATGCTCGATTGGGAGCGGGAGGTGGCGGTACCACTCGGTGCGGCACCAGTCAGGGCGGTAACATGACCGACGCCGGCGGGTTCGGCAAGCCGGCGAACCGGCGCGCCAACGACGATCGCGCGGCGCTCAGAGCGTCAATTGGACGCCGATGTCCGGTACCGCGCCGGACCGCAACTCCTCCACCGCTTCGAGCAGCCGGGAAGGGAGAAAGGGCTTGGCCAGCAGGGTGATCTTCGGGTGGTAGATCCCGTGGTTCACGAGCGCTTCTCTCGGGTAGCCGGAAACGAAGAGCATGCGGGTGCCGGTCCACCGGCGGGCGACGTGCTGTGCCAGATCGAGTCCGCTCATGCCCGGCATGACCAGATCGCAGACGATGAGCTTGATCGTATGCCCAGGCTGTTCCAGCACCGAGATCGCCTGCGGGGCATCCTCCGCCTCGACGACCATATATCCGGTTTCGCGCAGAATCCGGGCGATGTACTGCCGCACCATTGGCTCGTCATCGACCACTAGGATCGACTCGCCGGCTGGCTCGCGGCTATGGGGAGGGCCTGCAGGGTTGCCTCCATCTCGCTCAGACGCCATCTTGCCACTCCGCTAAGTACATGATTCACAGCGAGTTGTGTGGATGCTTTGTGGAAGGCCGCCCCCGCCGTGTGGAAAAGCGTCGGGGCGGATCACGCAAGTGGTGACGAGGCCCGACGATATGCTCCCACGGTATCCACAACCTTGCACCCCGCTCGCGGCCCAAGGTATCCCGAGCCTCGCCGCGACACGTGCGATCCTCGCCCAGATCGACACCCCGGGCTCGGATATGCTGGTCACAACGGGGGGCGTCACGCTGGCGCTGACCAATCTCGATCGTCGGCTCTGGCCGGCAGGCGAGCCGGGCGGCTGCCGTAAACGCGACCTGGTTCGGTACTATGCCCGCGTCGCTCCATTTCTGCTTCCGCATCTGGTCCGTACTGCGATCTCTAACATCCGCTACCCCCTCGGCGTAGGCCGGCCCGCCAGTCGGGAACGGAGCTGGGCACGTCCCCACTGGGTCCTCCAGGCACCGGACGCCCCCGAAGCGCCTGCCCCGCGTTCGCGACCGCCGCTCGTCACCGGTCTGGCGAGCCTCCTGTGGCTGGGACAGAAGGTCGCGATCGAGCTGGCGCCACTGTCCGAGCCGCTGGTGTCGAGGAGCCCCTCGGCGACCGCACCGGCGTTTGAGCTGACGCTGTCGGGAGCCGGCGCGGAGGGGTTCGCCCGAGCGCGGGATGCGGCATTCCAACTCCGCCGGGCCGCCGACGGGCTGGGAGTGAAGACCAGGCCCCGGACGTCCGGCCGCGACGGGGTCTGTTGCCGGGTGTGGGGTGAGGTTGCGGCGGAGACAGGCGAGCGCCAGCGGCTTGCGGCCCGACTGCTCCGGGCCGCCGGGGTCAGTGCCTCCACCCCGGCCCGGCCCCTGATTCCCCTGAGCCCGACCGCGGATCCGCGTGGCCTCGTATCGATGCCGCTCACCTGGGCGCAGCTCGAAGATGCATTGCCCGACGCATTTACACTGTATACGGTGCCCGAGTTGCTGCAGCACTGCGGCGACCCGTGGCGGGACACGGCAGAATCCCCGGCGGAGAGTCCCGAACATGGACGGCGTTCCGATGAGGCCTCGCTCGTCGTGCCGTGATCCTTCCAGTCGAGCAGGCGGACAGGTCTCCAGCGATTGTATGAAGGCCTGGCGCTAGTGTCCAATACGAGCGAGACGGTACGGGTCTGAAGGGAGCCGTATGGGATGCGGAGGCAGCCGTCAGCGGTCGGTGCGCCGTCGCTTTCGCGCCGCCTCGTCGGCCACCTGCTCGCCGCGGAACTCAAAATGATCGGGGTTGAGCACCCGATTCCAGACCAGCCGCCCAGCCAGAGGTTGCTGCAGACGCCACGCGACGACCTTCTCGGTCAGCACGCTCGCCGGCTCCCACACGCCCGGGGTAAGAAACGGGTACACGGCCGCAAACTCCTGACGCAGGCGGCCCTCACGCCGGTCGGCCGTCATGCGTCCCCCAGCCGCGTCCCACGAATCGACGACGCCCGACCGCGCTGCGTCCCCCCCCGAAACTCAAAATGTTGGTCGAGCAAGGGCCGTCCCGTCCCGCGCCAGGGAAATCCGTTGCGCTCGCGCTCGCGCATGGCGACCGCGATGAGGGCCGATGCTGTCACCCAGCGCTCGGGAACGAGCTTCGGATACAGAAGCGCCGCGTCGGCGCGCAGGCGCGCTTCTCGGATGTCGGTGCTTGGGAGCTCGTCGGCCGCTTGCACGCGCCCAAGATAGGCGTGGCACCGCAACATAGGGTAGTGCACGCGTGAGCGAACTCACCGCTCGACTTCGATCATCACTCTATGGTACCGGTGCCCGGCACGCGCCGGACCCTTTCGGGAGATATCATGCTCAAGCTCTTTCGTGACGCGTTCAAGGATTTTCTCGACGATGACTGCACCACCCAGGCGGCGGCGTTGGCGTACTACACCATTTTCTCACTGCCGCCCCTCATCGTGCTCATTCTCCTCATCGCAGGTGCGGTACTCGATCCAAGTGACGTGCGCGGCGCGCTCGAGACGCAGCTGCAGACGCTGATGGGTCCGGCTGCCGGCGACCAGCTCCGCTCCTTGATCACCAACGCGCAGCAGCCTGGCTCCGGCACGGTACTGACCGCGGCGCTCGGCATCGGCGCGCTGGTGCTCGGTGCCACCGGCTGCTTCGGTCAGCTTCAGGCATCGCTCAACCGCGTCTGGGAAGTCAAACCCGATCCGCAGCAGGGCGGCCTGCGCGCCTTCGTCACCAAGCGACTCTTCTCGTTCGGGATGATTCTGGGTATCTCGTTCCTGCTCCTGGTGTCGCTCGCACTCAGCGCCTTCCTTTCCGGGGCGGGGAGTGCGCTGAACTCGCTGCTGCCCGAAGGGCTGTCGCAGCCGGTGCTGCAGGGGATCAACCTGGTCGTCTCGCTGGGGGTAGTGACGCTGCTGTTCGCCGCGATGTTCAAGATCCTGCCGGACGCGCGCGTCGGCTGGAAAGATGTCTGGGTCGGCGCAGCGGTGACCGCGTTCCTCTTCGTGATCGGCAAGTTTCTGATCGGGTTCTATCTGGGACGGAGCAATCCGGGAGAGGCGTACGGCGCTGCGGGCTCGCTTGCCATCCTATTGACCTGGGTCTACTACGCCGCCCTCATCCTGTTGTTCGGCGCCGAGTTCACGCAAGCCTGGGTGCAGCAGAAAGGCGGCGTGATCGAGCCGGAGCCAGGGGCGATGCGTCTGGACGAGAGCGCGGCGGGGTAGGAGGCTTCAGCGCCGAGCGGGTGATTTGAAGGGCCATCTGACCCGGCGGAGCAGCTCCACTACGGGCAGGAGTAGCAGCCCGGCCACCGAAATCGTACCGATTGCGACGGACAGTCCGAGCAGCAGCGCCGAGCGGGTCGGAGGGAGCCAAGGGCCTTCCCGCCGCTCGGCACCGGGCCCCCCCGCGGGCACCACCCGCCGGTCGCGCGCACTCACTACGATGCCGACGTCCATGGACCCTCCGGAAACGTGCACGGGCCCAGACGTTGAACGCCGCGGCGACTGTGCGTTTCGAGCCATTCACGTACCGGAACGTACCGGTCGAATGGATCAAGAGCAATATCACTCTTTCGGCGTACTGATAGATTTGGCACCGGGGCGTGTCGGCGTCGCGTGCGACCGGTCCCGGTTGACGTTCTGGAGCTAGCGCAGTAAAACTAACGGGCCTTCACGCTGGGTTCCAGTGTGAGGCCCGAGTGTCTGCCCCCTCTCGCAACCTCCTTGTATGATCGCTCCCCGCGTGGGCCGGGCGCGGACACCTCAATGCGCGCCAGCGTGAAAGGAGTCGCCGGGAGTGATGAGCACACCGTGATGAGCGCACGTGGTTCGGCAGAAGGAGTCCGATGATTCCGCTCGACTGGCGGGATCCGGGGCTGGATCGTCGCACGATGCCGAGGGCCGAATATCGTCGGACCGCGCCGGGGCTGCTCCGGATCGACGAACTCTACTGCGCTGTCCGCGACCTCGGCCCGGGCGGCCTCCGCATCGAGCCGGCGCCGGCCGCCCGCGTCTGGCAACCGGGGCAGCCGGTGAGGGGCGAGCTCCGGCTCCGCTCGGGCG
>JACDDX010000181.1 GCA_013816685.1 Gemmatimonadales bacterium | reverse complement strand
CGCGCGGGCCCGCATGACCACCCGCCCGCGGCCGGTCTCGTAGGCTTCCTTGATGCCCTCCCGACCGTAGATGTACGCACCGGTCGGGAAGTCGGGCCCCTTGATGACCTTCCGCAGGTCGGCGATGGTGGCGTCCGGCGTGTCGATGAGCAGCTCGACGGCCCGGGCCACTTCGCGGAGATTGTGCGGCGGGATGTTGGTGGCCATGCCCACCGCAATGCCCGAACTCCCGTTGACCAGCAGGTTCGGGACCTTGGACGGGAGGACCGTCGGCTCCCGGAGCCGGTCATCGAAGTTCGCCTGGAAATCGACCGTGTTCTTGTCGATGTCCTCCAGCATCGCGGTCGCGACGCGCGTCAGCCGGGATTCGGTGTACCGGTAGGCCGCTGCGGGGTCACCATCCACCGAGCCGAAATTGCCCTGACCGTCCACCAGTGGATAGCGCAGCGAGAACTCCTGCACCATGCGGACGAGGGCGTCGTAGACCGACTGATCGCCATGGGGGTGGTACTTGCCGAGCACATCGCCCACCACGGTTGCCGACTTCTTGTATCCCCGGCCCGGCACCAGGCCGAGCTCGTTCATCGCATACAGGATGCGGCGATGCACGGGCTTGAGGCCATCGCGCACGTCGGGCAGGGCCCGGGAGACGATGACACTCATCGAATAGTTGATGAACGACTGCTGCATCTCTTCCTCGATCAGGCGAGGAACGATGCGTTCGCGGGCGTTGGGAGCGGTCATGGTGGTCGCGTGCGAAGGGAAGCAAACCACCGCTGAGAGCGGTGCGCGAAGCCCGAAATATACCCGGCAGCAGGGTGTGCACGCAACTGCCCAGCACAGGCGGAAGGTCTTCCCGGACAAACACTTAAGCCAACGGCAGGCGGGCTCCACGGCGCCACTGCCAACCTTTTCATCCGGCTCGTGGTCTAAGCCGAACGTCCGCCGCAACCGGCTGCTTCACTTCGACTGCCTGCCAGGTTCTGATGCTCGCCGCCGCGCTGTTGCTCGCCGTGCTCCTGAACGATTCCGACACTCAGCACGCCGCGCCCGGCGACACCCTGCGGCGGGACACCGTCGCCGCGGCCGCTCCCCTGTCGGTCGCCGCCGTACGCATCAGCGAGCGCCTTCGAATCGACGGAACGCTCGATGACGCGGTGTGGTCATCTGCCCCGCTGGTGTCGGGCTTCGTCCAGAGCGCTCCCAACGAGGGCGCGTCCGCGAGCGAGCGCACCGAAGTTCGCATCGTGTACGACGACGACGCGCTCTACGTCGGCGCCCGGCTCTACGATGACGCGCCGCAGGAGGTGCGCGCAGTCCTGGCGCGCCGGGACCGCACGACCAACGCCGATCGGTTTCTCGTGTTCCTGGACTGCTACCATGACCGCCGCACGGGCTTCTACTTCGGCGTCAACGCCGCCGGGACGCCGTACGATGGCACGCTGTTCAACGACGATTGGGACAGCGACACCTGGGACGGGGTCTGGGAGGGCGCCGCCCGGCGCGACTCCCTCGGCTGGACCGCCGAGCTGCGGATCCCGTATTCACAGCTACGCTTTCAGAAGCGGCCGTCCTACCGCTGGGCTGTCAACTTCAAGCGGGAGATCGCGCGGAAGAACGAGGCAGATTACCTCGTTGCCACCCCCAGTAACGGCAGCGGGTTCGTCTCGCGGTTCGTCGAACTCACCGGCATCTCCGCGGTGCAGCCTCCGCGCCGGCTGGAGGTGACGCCGTACGTCACCAGCCGGGCTGAGTTTCTGAGCCATGACGCCGGCGATCCGTTCCACGGCGGCGGGCACGTGGGTGGCGGTGCCGGAGCCGACGCGAAGTTCGGCCTGGGCAGCAATCTCACCCTCGACGCCACGGTCAATCCGGATTTCGGACAGGTCGAGGTCGATCCGGCGGTGGTCAACCTGAGTGACGTCGAAACCTTCTTCGACGAGCGCCGGCCGTTTTTCGTCGAAGGGGCGAGCATCTTCGATTTCGGGCAGGGCGGGGCGAACGACTTCTGGGGTTTCAACTGGGCCGGACCGCAGTTCCTCTATACGCGCCGGATCGGACGCACGCCACAAGGCGATGAGCCCGACGCCCGGTTCTCGAAGGTGCCCTCAGGCACCCACATTCTGGGCGCGGCCAAGGTCACAGGAAAGGCCGCCAGCTGGAATGTCGGGGCACTGAGCGCGGTGACCAACCGCGAGATCGGCCGCTTCGATGACGGTTCGCGGCGCTTCACCCAGGAGCTCGAGCCGCTCACATATTACGGTGTGGCTCGGGCCCAGCGTGAGCTCGCCGGGGGCCGGCACGGCATCGGACTGCTCGCCACCACCGCCGCGCGGTCGTTCGGCAGCCCGGCGCTCCGCGATCAGCTCACCTCCAGCGCCGTTGCGGTGGCGGCCGACGGGTGGACCACGCTCGACAGCAAGGGCGTGTGGGTCACGACCGCATGGGCGGGGATCACCAGGGTGGCTGGCACGTCCGCCCAGCTCGCCGACCTGCAGGCGGGCTCGGTCCACTACTTCCAGCGGCCCGATGCGGATTATCTGGGCGTGGACTCAGCGGCGAACTCGATGACGGGGTTCGGCGGACGGTTCACGCTGAACAAGCAGAAGGGCGACTGGATGGTCAACTCCGCCTTCAGCCTGTTCGACCCCGACTTCGAGGTGAACGACGTCGGATTCGGCTCCCGCTCCGACGAGATCAATGCCCACGCGATGGTGGGACGGAAGTGGACGCGGCCGGGGCGGGTCTTCCGAAGCTGGCGTCTCAACTTCGCCACCTGGCGCACCCTCAACCTGGGAGGCAACGTCACCTCGTCGGGCTACTTCCTGACCGGACTTTTCGAGCTGCGGAACTTCTCCACCGGGAAGTGGTGGGTCGCCTACAACCCGGAGACGCTCAACGACCGGCGCACGCGCGGTGGTCCGCTCACCCTGAATCCATCGGGGGTCGAAGCCGACGGCAACATCGGCACCGACCCAAACCGCCGGTGGGTCGCGGGACTTTCCCTTCACGGCTCGCACTATCGGCAGGACTCGGACCGGAGCTGGAGCGTCGGAACGACGCTCGAATGGAAGCCCGGTGCCCGCCTCTCGATCGCCGTGGAGCCCCGCTTCGAGCGCAGCCGCACCACCGCGCAATACGTCGACACCTTCGATGACGGACTGGCCGCCGCGACCTTCGGTCACCGGTACGTCTTTGCCGACCTGAATCAGACCACGCTGTCGGCCAGTCTCCGCCTCAACTGGATCTTCAGCCCCAAGCTCAGTCTCGAAGTGTACGCACAGCCGCTGCTCTCGTCCGGGCACTACACCGGCTACAAGGAACTGGCCCGACCGCGCAGCTACGCCTTTACACCGTATCCGTCGGTCATGCCGGCGGCCGACCCCGATTCTGTCATCATCGACCCGGACGGAAGCGGCGGCCCCGCCGAGGCGCGGACTCTTGAGGATCCGAACTTTTCCCTCGCTTCACTGCGCGGGAACGCGGTGCTCCGCTGGGAATATTCCCCCGGCTCCACGCTCTTCCTCGTGTGGACCCAGAGCCGCTCCGACACCGAGAATTTCGGCGATTTCCGCGCCGGACACGGACTCGGCCGGCTCGCGCGCGCCGCGGGCGACAACATCTTCCTCGTCAAACTCTCCTACTGGTGGAATCCGTGACCGGCTGAGCGAGCCGGGCGGCCGGTTACATTTGCGGAATGCTCATGGGTTCCCGCGCCGGCCGATCTTTCGTGCTCGCAGCGGTCGTGCTCGCAGCGCTCGTTGCCGCGGCGCTGGTGACCGGCTGCGGTGGCGCGGGGCGCCCCCCGCCGATCGTGGAGCTGTCCCCGCCCGCCGACACCGTCCAGTCCCGCTATTCCGAGATCTCGTCGGCCGCATGGCTGGGCGGCGATCGATGGGCCGTCGCCGCGCCGAACGACAGCGCGGTTGGAATCGTCGACTTCGCCGCGGGGACGGTCACACCGCTGGGTGGGCGACGGCCGAAGCCGCTTCGTAACCCCTCCACGCTCTTCGTCGCCCGGGACACGCTCTACGTCGGTGACTGGGGTCTGCGCCGCACGACGCTCTGGACGCCGGCGGGCCTGCTCGCGCGCGCGATCCCGACGGCCGACGCCGTACGCGGCGCCCTGCCCGAAGCGCGCGACGATCCGGGCCGGTTCTACCTCGACCTGGCGGCCCCCCCCGGTTCGGACGGGAGCGGCAACCGGGACTCGGCGGCCGTGGTTCGGGTCGACGCCGGGTTCCTGCGTCCCGACACCATCGCGCGGCTCGCGCCGCTGGATATTGCCGAGGTGAACACGGAGGCGGGGCGGCGCTTCGAGCGCCGGGTCTTCAGTGGGAGCGACCTCTGGGGCGTGGTGCCGGACGGATCGGTGTGGGTCGCGCGAGTGTACGAGAAT
>JACDDX010000180.1 GCA_013816685.1 Gemmatimonadales bacterium | reverse complement strand
CGTCGTCCGCGGCGGGGCAGAAGTCGAGGTGGCGGTGGCCGAGATCCAGCCCGGCGAGGTGATTGCCGTCCGGCCGGGTGAACGCGTCCCGCTCGACGGCATCGTTCGAGACGGCGCCTCGAGCTTTGACATGTCGGCCGTCACGGGCGAGAGCGCACCCGCCTATCGCGAAGCGGGCGGCGAGGTGGTGGGCGGGACCATGAACCTGGACGGGTTTGTACGGGTGGAGGTAACCCACCCGCGTCCGAAGGCTTCGTAAGCCAGGTGGTCAAGCTCATGCGTCAGATCGAGGAGCGAAAGCCACCGATCCAGCTCCTCATGGACCGGCTGATGAACTACTACGGGCCGGTGGTCTATGCCCTCGCCGCGCTCGCCTTCGTCGGCTGGCTCGTTGCCACCGGTGACGTGAGTCGGGCGACGCTGGTAGCGATCTCGGTGGTGATCCTGGGGTATCCCTGCGCCTTGGGGCTCACCACGCCGCTCATCCTCGCCATCGGCGGCGGGCACGGTATCGCCCGCGGGCTCCTCGTCCGCGCCGGCGAGTTCTTCCAGGCGCTCGCCGAGGTCGATACCGTCGCTTTCGACAAGACGGGCACACTCACCTACGGGCGGCCCACCGTCGCCGCCGTTCTTCCCTTCGAGGGCGACGAGTCCGAGGTCCTGGCCACGGTCGCGGCCGCGGAGTCGGGAAGCGAGCATCCGGTGGCCGGCGCCATCGTGCGGTACGCCGAGTTCCAAAAGGTGCGGGTGCCCGAGGCGTCCGACTTCCGCGCCGTGCCGGGTAAGGGCGTCATCGCGACGGTCGAGGGACGTCGAGTCGCCGTGGGCCGCCGCTCGTTCTTGACCGCTGACGAGGACGTCCAAATCGGGGCCGTGGATACGGGCCGGGCGGAGGCGTTCGAGGGCAGCCACACGGTGGTCTACGCGGCAGCGGCTGGTCGGCTGGTTGGGGCAATCGCGCTGCAGGACATGCCCCGCCCAGGGGCCGCTCGCGTCGTGCGGCTCCTCGACGGACTCGGGATCAGGACGGTGATGTTGACCGGGGACAGCCACCCGGTCGCGGTCGCGGCCGCCCGCGCCATCGGGATGGGCGAGGTGTATGCCGAGCTCCTCCCCGCCGAGAAGGTCGGCGTGATCGAGCGGTTGCAGCGGGAGGGGCGGACAGTGGCGATGGTCGGCGACGGGATCAACGACGCGCCCGCGCTCGTGCAGAGTGACGTCGGGATCGCCCTCGGCGCCGGGACCGATGTGGCGATGGAGTCGGCCGGCGTGGTGCTCGTCACTGACAAGCTTGACAAGGTGGTGAGCGCGATCCTGCTAGGCCGCGCCTCGCACCGGAACATGCGGCAGAACATCGCGATCGCGGTCGCGTTCAACCTCCTCGGGATCGCGCTCGCCGTGCTCGGGCTCGTCACGACGTGGATCGCCATCGGGATCATCGTCGCATCGGTCGCGGCAGTACTGCTCTCGACCCTGTCACTCCTCCGGCTCAATCTGAACGCCGAGGAAGCGGCAACCAGCGTGGATCCGGAGCTCGTCGAGGCCGTGATTCCCGCCCGCCGGATGCATTGCGACGCCTGCGGGCGGAAGATCGTCAAGAGCCTCTCGGCCGTGGAGGGCGTCCACAAGGTCATCCCAGATGCGGTGCGAAAAGAAGTGCTGGTCGCCTATGAGCCAGGCCGGGTCAGCGAGGACCGACTCCGCGAGCAACTCACCGAGCTCGGATTCCGGTAGCAGCTCCGAGTTCGCGCATGGCACTCCGGTAAATGAATCCACCCGACTCGATCGAGCGCCTCTCCGCTGCAGCCGCCCAGTACCCGGCTGACGCTGACCGCGCTTGGGGCTGCGGCTGCCGTGGTAGGCCGAGTACTCACGAGGTGGGATGCGGCGTTTGCGCTCGGGGCCGCGGCTATCACCTTGGCGGCGGGACTTGCCACGCTGTTTGCGCCGGGGCTCAGACGTCGGGTGCCAGACCCGGAGATCAGGCGGCGGGCGGGTGTGACCGGGGCCTTCGTGTACGGCGCACTGTATAGCGTGGCGACGATCACGAGCTCGGCCGGACCGCTCTTCCTGGTCTTGACCGTGGCGGCTGCCGTTGGGCGCCCGGCCTATGGGGCGGGCCTCTCCCTCGCCTATGGCGTAGACCGTGGGCTGCCGTTCCTGGCGCTCGGCCTCCTCGCCGGGCGACTCGGCGCGTGGCTCGAGCGCGTCGAACGCGTCCGACGCCCCGCCGAGGTGCTGAGCGGCAGTCCGGCAGGCTGCTTAGGGCGGTGAATCACGGCGTGGCGCAGGCCTCCCCCACATGGCAGCCTGTGCCTCGCGGGCCTCGTGGTGTTCCGGCCCGTTCTGAGGCCGCGCGGCGCCATCTGTGGGGGGCAGCAAGAGTGTGGGGGGCCACGGCTGGGCGACGAGTTCCTTTGCCCCTCTCCTAAGGGGAAAAGGGCTTAACATGAGGCGTAGCCCGTGGCCGACCAGGACGTGCGGTCGCCTGGCCGAACCGGGAACCTGGGAGGGCACGAGCCATGAAGAAATTGCCGGTAGATGAGGCGCCCCGTGTTCGCGCACGGGGACTCCTGGTGGGGGACGTGGCCAAGGCGCTGGGCGTCGGCGTGCAGACGCTGCACTACTACGAGCGTGAGCGGCTTATCCCGGCGCCGGCTCGGTCGGAGTCGGGCTATCGGCTTTACACTCCGGAGCTGGTCGAGCGCGTCCGGTTCATCCGAAAGGCGCAGACGCTCGGGCTGCCGCTCGACGAGATCCGGGACGTGCTCGCCCTCGCCAAGCGCGGGACGAGCCCCTGCGGGCGGGTGCAGGCGGCGCTTGCCCGAAAGCTCGCCGAGGTGGATGTGCGTCTTCAGGAGCTCCAGAGTTTCCGCTCCGACCTCGCAACCCTCGTGACCCAGACCGGTCATCTGCCTGCCTCCAGTGAGCGGGCGAAGATCTGCGCGATCGTTGAGGACGTGCGTGCCGAGGGGAGCCCAGGACAGACGCCTCCCTATGATCGGATTCGGGCAAAGTCCCGGCGTTAGTAACCGACCGCTACGGCTTAGCGGACGTCGATGCGAGAGATCGCCAGCGGGCTACTCAGGTTTTAGCATTTCACAAGGTCGTTGCCCAATGAGCCTAAGCCCTCGTGTCCATCAGCAGCCGCGCCGGGAGGCCGTGCATGAGCACGACGCCCCACCTTGGCTATCTCATCGTGCTCCCCGTGTTATATGAGTGGCTGGAAGAAAACTGGCCCCGGTGGTCAGCGTCGGTCCGGCATCGGAGAACGGGATGGGGATCGTCGGGAGGTCGAGCCTCTGCGTTGGGGCCGGCTGAACGTGCGGACTGACCGGGGCGGGCGGACGGGCATCGTGGCGGCGCTCGCTGCCGCTGCCCTCTTCGGGCTCAGCGCTCCCCTGGCCAAGGAATTGTTGGAGGAGGTTTCGCCGCAGGTGTTGGCGGGACTGCTGTACCTCGGCTCCGGCATCGGCATGGGCCTGCTCCTGCTCTTCCATCGCGGCGCGTCGGGAGCCCGGCGGGAAGCCCCGCTGACCCGGGCGCACCTGCCGTGGTTGGCCGGCGCCATCGCCGCGGGAGGCGTGGTCGCCCCGGTCCTTCTCATGACCGGCCTCAGCAGCACGCCGGCGTCGACAGCCTCACTGCTCCTCAATCTCGAGGGTGTCTTTACCGCGCTCATCGCGTGGACCGTATTCCGGGAGAACGTCGACCGCAGGATTTTCCTCGGCATGGCGGCCATCGTCGCCGGGGGCATGCTGCTCGCCGGTGCGCGCGGGTTCACGCTCGCCAGGGCTGGGGGACCGTTCTTCGTCGCGGCCGCCTGCCTCTGCTGGGCAATCGACAACAATCTCACCCAGAAGGTCTCCGCAGGCGATCCGGTGGAGATCGCGGCGCTCAAGGGACTGGTCGCCGGCGGGGTGAACCTGACGCTCGGATTGCTGCTCCACGGGGCGCTGCCGGCGCCCGTCCGCCTGGCAGGTGCGCTGGTGGTCGGCATGATGGGATACGGCGTAAGCCTGGCTCTCTACGTGATGGCGATGCGCGCGCTGGGCACGGCCCGAACCGGTGCCTACTTCTCGCTGGCCCCATTCGTGGGTGCACTCGCCGGGCTCGTGCTGTTCCGCGAGCCGGTGACGCCCAACCTGCTCCTGGCGGCGCTGCTGATGGCGATCGGTTTGTGGCTGCACCTCACCGAGCGGCACGAGCATGAGCACGAGCACGAGCCGCTTCGGCACACGCACCGGCACGTCCACGACGATCACCACCGGCATGACCACGTACCGTCAGAGCAGAGCGACGAACCCCACGTTCACGAACACGTGCATCACCCGTTGGTGCACCGGCACCCTCACTATCCCGATATCCACCACCGCCACGGCTGACACGGACCGGTGCACGCTGGCCCGGTCAGGTGATCGACCG
>JACDDX010000179.1 GCA_013816685.1 Gemmatimonadales bacterium | reverse complement strand
TCGTATGGGCCGAGCAGTTCGTCGCGTCGGGACCGACGAGCGTGTACGTCGCCACCATGCCGCTCTGGGCCGCGCTGATCGCGGCGCTGCTCCCCGGTGCCGAGGGGCGGCTCGGCTGGCGCGTCGCAATCGGCCTGCTCGTGGGCTTCGCCGGCAGCGTGCTGCTGGCCGGCGCAAGCCCGCGCGAGCTGGTGGACGCCGACCTTCGCGGCCCCGTCGCGCTGCTGCTCGCGAGCAGCTCCTGGGCAGCGGGCAGCATCTACAGCAAGCGCCACCCGGTGAGCGTGACGCCCTATATCGCGTCCGCCGTGCAGATGGTCACCGGGGGCGCGGTGCTCATCGTCGCCGGGCTCGCGCTCGGCGAGGCCCCCGCCTTCCACCTCACCTGGACCGGCGTCGGCGCACTCGCGTACCTGACTGTGTTCGGCTCTATCATCGGCTACACCGCCTACGCCTACGCGCTCAAGAACGCGCCGCCGACAATCGTGAACACCTACGCCTACGTGAACCCGGTCGTCGCCGTGCTGCTCGGATCGGTCGCGCTCCACGAGCCGATCACGACCCGCACGGTCGCCGCCATGGTGCTGATCCTCGGCGCGGTGATCTGGATTCAGCTCGCACCCGGCGCGGAGCAGCGACCTGCCAGCGCTGAAGCCGGCACATCCGCCGAGCGGAGCCGCGAAGCGGCGGCCTGAACGGACATCTTCCCGCACCTGACAACGCCCTGCCGACTATTCCGGCGGGGCGCTTGGTAGTGCCGTGAATCGAGCCCGGCGTCAGGGCTGCAGCAGGTGCCGCCGCAGCCGGGTCATGCGCCGGCGCACCGAGCCGTCGTGAATCCGCTCGCCGACCCGCACCACCGCCCCGCCCAGAATAGCCGGATCCACCGTGAAATGCGTCAGCACTTCCTTGCCGAGTTGCTGGGCCAGGCCGGCGGTGATCGAGCGCTTGAGCGCGTCGTTCGGCTCGCGGGCCAGCGTAACCCCGGCGCGGACTCGATTGAGTCGCTTGTCGAGCAGCGTCATGTACTCGGTGGCGATCTCCCGCAAGAGCGCCTGGCGCCCCCGCTTGATCACCGCCTGCAGGAAGAGCACGAACTCCCGCGGCGTGTCCCGCAGCGCCGTCCCCATGAGCTTCGCCTTTTCGCCCTTGGGCACCCGCGGTGACATCAGCATCGCCTGCACCACTGGCGTCGTCTCGACCGCACCGGCCACCGCGTCGATCAGGTCGGCGTAGCGCTCGCTGTCCCCGCTCCGCGCGCCCAGGTCGAACAGCGCCTCGGCGTAGTTGCGGGCGATCGTGACCGACCTCAACGCGCCGCGTCCAGGGTGCCGAGGTAGTTCATGACCAGCGTCCGGTCGGCGTCGCTGTCGAGCCGCTCGCCGATCAGCTTCCCGGCCGCGGCGAGCGACAGGTCCACCGCCTCCCGCCGCAGATCGGCGATGGCGCGCTCGCGCTCGTCCCGGATCTCCCGCCGGGCCCGCTCCAGCAGCTCGTCCTGTTCCTGCCGGGTCCGCTCCATGGCGGCGGCGCGCTCGTTCTCCGCCGCCGTCCGTGCGTCGAGCAGGGCCTGGTGCGCCTGTGTCCGCGCATCGGCCACCAGCCGCTTGTGCTCTTCCAGCAGCCTGGCCGACTCCGCGCGGTTCCGCTGCGCTTCGGCCATCTGGTCTTCCAGCGCCTTTTCGCGTGCCTCGACCGCGCTCAGGACCGCCGGCCACGCGTACTTCCTCAGAATGAAGAGCAGCAGCAGGAAGACGATGATCGTCCAGACCATGAGGCCGCCTTCGACCGACAGCGGGCCCGACGCGGCTTCGTGCTCCGCCTCCTGCGCGGCCGCCGGCAACGCGAGCAGCGACAGAGCGGCGAGCGTCGCGGCGAATGTCGAGGCGTGCCTGCGGAAGATCGATCGCGTCATCCGTGTCTCTCCGAACAGCGGGAGTTGGCCGCGGGCACGAGGCCCGCAGCCGGCTCGGCTAGAAGTTGATCTTGCCCTGGATCAGGAACGCGATGACCGCGACGAACAGCGCTACGCCTTCGATCAGCGCCGCGGCGATGATCATGGCCGTCTGGATGCGCGCGGTGTTCTCCGGCTGGCGGGCCATGCCCTCGGTGGCCGAGCCGCCGATGCGTCCGATGCCCAGCCCGGCGCCGAGCACCGCAAGTCCGGCGGCGAGTCCGGCGCCGATGAGGCCGAGGCCCTGGCCGGTGCCCGAGTTGGCGGCATTGTCCTGCAGAAGGGCGAGAATGTGCAGCATGTGGTGCTCCCTGACGTGTGCGGGAGATCGAAGTTCGGCCGCGCCCGCCGCCGCGCCGGCCGCCTCTCCCTGGGCAGCCTCGCCACGGTGGCCCGCCGGTGCGTCGCCATGGCTTCAACGGCGCAGCGGGCATCGTCCGCCGCTCGGCGGACTACAGCGTCGGGACGGCGCGGGCGCGCGGCGTCCCCGGTCGTGCGCCTGCTAGTGCTCGGCCCGCATCAGCCCGATGAACACGCTGGTGAGCAGCGTGAAAACGAACGCCTGCAGAAACGCAACGAACAGCTCGAGCAGCATGATGGCCGTTGCCAGTACGCTCGCGCCGATGCCGACGACGTAGCTCTGGAACAGGAAGGTCAGCCCGATCAGCGCGAGCACCAGCACGTGCCCGGCCGTCATGTTGGCGAAGAGCCGGACGGCCAGCGCGAACGGCTTCGACAGCTTCCCGATGATTTCCACCGGGGTCATGATGATGAGCATGATCGGCTTCATCGCCGTGGGCAGGCCAGGCGGCAGATAGAAGATCGTGCTCAGGTAGCCTTTGACGCCGAGCGAGCGCATGCCAGCGACTTCGATGACGACGAATGAGATCAGCGCCAGCGCGGCCGTGACCGCAATGTTGCCGGTGGCGGTGGCGCCCCAGGGCAGCAGGCCCAGCAGATTCATCGTGAGAATGAAGAAGAAGACGGTCAGCAGATAGGGCGCGTAACCCTCGCCATGCGCGCCGACGTTCGGCAGGATCACCTCCTGCCGGATGTAGAGCGCCGTCGCCTCCATCGCCCCCGCGAACCCCTTGGGCGGCTTGCCCTGCGCCTCTGCTCGTGCGACCGAGCGGGCGGTGGTCACGAAGACCAGCGTCACCAGGGTGGCGGCGAGCAGCATGTAAACCAGATGCTTGGTGGGGGAGAGATCGATGGCGAGGCTGCCGATGCGGAGCGGCGCGAAACGGGGCAGCGGGATGGTGCCGGCAATGGGCAGCTCGATCGAGTGCGCGTTCCCGATGTGGTGCACGATGTCGATCTGATTCTGCGGCCCGTGGCGCCCTTCGGCCATCTGCCGCGAGAGCTCCGCGGCGCGCGGGGTGTGCTCCTGTGCGCGAACCGGCGTCGCTCCGCACATGAGCCCGAGCGCCACCACCATTCCCGCCAGAGGACCGCTCATCCGCATCGACGCACTCCCATCGGGCTCAGTCCCGTGCCTGTGCCTTGAACGCCGTTACCCCTTCGACTGCGAGCAGTGCCACCAGCACCCCGATCATCGCGCCGAGCATCGGACCGGCCTGCCAGCGCGCGGCCGGCACGACGATCAGCCCCGCGATCGCCACCGCCGAGAACCGCACCAGCATTCCGAGTCCCCAGGTCATGAGGAAGCGCTCGGTGCCGATGCTCTGCACCACCCACCAGCCCAGCGGCCCCTGCAGGACCAGACCGGTCGCCGCACCCCAGCCGACCGATGTGCGGATATCGGGGGACGAGAGCAGCGTGACCATCGTCGCACCCACCGCGGTGACCGCGAGGCCCAGCAGATAGCGTCTGGCCGGACTCACCCGTCCGACTGGTCTTTCCCGACGTCGTCCTTCCGGTTGAGCGACCGGACCAGCGAGTACATGCTGCCGCCGAACGCCAGGAAGGCCGCGACGATGGTGAAGAGTCCGCCGGTGCCGAACCGCTTGTCGGCCCACTGCCCCAGCCACACGAAGATCAGCAGGCTCGCGGCGAGCTGGACACCGAACCCGGCATACCGCGTCGCCGCGCCGCTGTCACCCTGGTTGGTCGACTGCTCCGGCGGGCCCCGGGATTTCACGCGGACAACCTATCCGCTTGTGAAATATTTCGCAAGCGCCGTTTTCGTCGCTTTTTTCTCGCGTATCACCGCCTCGCCACGCATCCCCGAACGGTGTAATCTCCAGCCATGACTGCCGCCTCCCCGAGTTCCAGAGCCTCGAGCGCCGCCGCGCCTTCCGACACCGACGACGTCCGGCAGCTCGAGCACCTGGTCGAAGCGGTGGACCGGCTCCGCGCCCAGGTCGCCCAGCGCATCGTCGGACAGGACGACGTGGTGGACGGCATCCTCACCGCGATTCTGGCCGGTGGGCACGCGCTTCTCATCGGCGTCCCCGGTCTCGCCAAGACGCTGATGGTCCAGACGGTCGCCGAGGCGCTGCACCTTTCCTTTAACCGGGTGCAATTCACCCCCGA
>JACDDX010000178.1 GCA_013816685.1 Gemmatimonadales bacterium | reverse complement strand
GCACCAGGGCAGGCCGCTTGGCGCGGCGCTCGACGACTACGAGCGCGAGCTGATCGCGGCCGCCGTCGCCCAGGCCGCCGGCAGCATGGCCGAAGCAGCCCGGCTGCTGCACACCGACCGCGGCAACCTCTACCGACGGATGCGTCGCCTTGGACTCGACAATGCGAAGGATTAGACGTCTGCTCCTCGCGGGCGCGGCGCTCGTTCTCCTTGGGATGGCGCACGTCAAGTCCGCCCGGGCCCAGGACAGCATCATCGTGATCGATCCCGACGCGCCGGCCGCCGCACCCGTCGCGGCCGCCGGGCCGCCTGCCGCGGTCGTCGACGAGCTCATTGCCCGGTACAATGACTCGGCCACCACACGGCTGCAGGGCGATGTGACCGTTCCCGCCGGCGCCCGCTTCGCCGGCCAGCTCGCGCTCTACCGGGGCACGCTCCGCCTCGGCGGCCGGGTCGACGGCGCCGTCGTCGTGGCCAACGGGACGCTCGTCCTGCTGCCGACGGCGGAAGTGGCGGGTGCGGTGCTGGTGGTCGGCGGCCGCCTCATTCGGGAGACGGGGGCGCGGATCGACGGCGAGCAGCGCGTCTTCTGGGACGCGGCACCGGTGCTGCGCCTGCCGACCGGTGAGCTGTCGCTCCGGGAGCGGCGCCGCTCGCTGGGCGCGATCGCCACCGCACGCACGAGCTTCAGAACGGGGCGGATCCGCACGACGCTGTCGCTCGGGACCGGTGGCACGTACAATCGAATCGAAGGGCTTCCGGTCGTGTTCGGTCCGCTCTTCGAGCTTCGCCCCAGCACCCGGCTCACCGCGAGGCTCGACCTGCGCGGCATCGTGCGGACGGCCGGCGGCGGCAACCGTCTCCGAAGCGATTTCGGCTACGCGGCCCGCGCGGAGCTGCGATGGTCCGGGCCGGTCGCGCTGGGTGCCTACGGGCGCATCCACAGCGAGGTCGAGCCGATCGAGTCACATCCACTCTCGGACAGCGAAGCGGGCTGGTCGGCGTTCCTGCTGCAGCGCGATTATCGCGACTACTATGAGAGCCAGGGCCTCGGTGCCGGGCTGTTCGCCGACCCGGCGCCGGGGCTCCGCGTGGAGGCATCGCTGCGCAGCGACACCGAGCGCTCGGTGCGCGCGGTGGATCCGTGGTCGCTCTTCCGCAACAGCGACCGGTGGCGGCGGAACCCGCTGGTGGATGACGGGCATTACGTCACCACCGCCCTGTCCCTCCAGTACGACACCCGCAACAGCCGCGACTTCGTCACCAGCGGTTGGCTGGTGGCGGCGCGAGTCGAGCACACGACCAGCAGCGATGCCGCGCCGGTGAGTCTGCCCGCGACAGTGCGGAGTGGCATTCCAGGTGAAGACTACGGCTTCGAGCGACTGATGCTCGACGCGCGCCGCTACCTGCGCCTGACTCAGGGGCTGCGCGTCAACGCCCGCGTCCGTGCGGACGGATGGCTCACCGGAGATCGGCTGCCGGTGCAGCGGCGCGTGTCGCTCGGCGGTCCGGATCTGCTGCCGGGCTACGACTTCCGGGCGGTCTCGTGCGCCCAGCGCGGATTCGACGATCCCTCCGAGCCGGCCCTCTGCGACCGGTCGGTTCTGGCACAGGTCGAGGTCCGCCGACGCCTGAACCTCAATCTTGGCTACCGGCTTCCCGAGGGCACTGCAGGCGCGGGGCGCTTCATCGGCGTAGACGAGGCGGACCTGGTCTTCTTTGGTGATGCCGGCACCGCCTGGCTGGCCGGCCGGGGGCCGGGACAGGTTTCCGTCACCAGGATTCCCACGTTGAACGAGTGGAAGTACGACGTCGGGGTCGGCATCGATGCCGATGAGGTGGGCGCGTATCTCGCGAAGGGATTCAGCTCCGGCGAGCCGGTGAGGTTTCTGGTCAGGCTCCAGCGCCGCTTCTGAATGCGCTTCGCGCTGCCCGTCGTCGCGGGGCTGTGGTTTCTGGCTCTCTCACCACTGCGCGCCTCGGCGCAGCAGCGTCAATCCGCATCCGCCGAGATCGCCCTTGCCGTGCGGCTGGGCCCGGACTCAGCCTCCGGCATGGCGCCTTCCCCGATCGTGCGCTCTCAGAACCTGCTGAACGACAGCCGCTGGGTCTCGGCGTTGCGGTCCGGGCTGCCGATCCGCCTGCACTATCGAGTCGAGGTCTGGCGCTCCCGCGGCGCCTGGTTCGACGCGCTCGAGCGGCAGGGCGAGTGGGACATCCTCGTCCGGCACGAGCCGCTGCTGGACCAGTACACGATGTACACGCTGTTCGGACGACGGCGGCAGGAGCGACGCTATGCCACCCTCGACGCCTTGGGCGCCGCCCTGAGTTTTTCCTACCGGGTCAGCGTCAAGCCGGTCGAAACCGGCCGCTACTACTACGCGGCGGTGCTTCAGGTGTCCGCGCTGAGCGACTCGGACCTGGACGAGGTGATCCGGGCGCTGTCGGGCGATTCACCGGAAGGGGAGAACGGGAAGGGTCGGTTCGGTGAAGAACTGACTCGGCGGGCGACACAGCTCCTGCTTCGGATCGCCGGGCTGCCCAGCCTCCAGCTCGAAAGCCGGAGCTCGGCGTTTCGCGTGCGCTGAGCGCCGCCGGTGCGGTGGGTGCGGGTGGGTCAGGCCGTGCCGCCGAGGGCGCGAAGGGCGTCGTCGCCGTAAAAAAGACGGATGTATTTCTCCTGGGCGGCCGACAGTCGCCGGACAGCCCAGGAGAGGTGCACGAAGTGGGGCTCGCGCGGCGGGATCAACGGATACATCCCGCATTCAGCTGGAAGAAAGTTGCCCTTGCGGGTGTTGCAGCTGCTGCAGGCCGTCACGACGTTGCCCCATTCGTTGTCCCCTCCGCGGCTCAGGGGAGTCAGGTGGTCACGGGTCAGGCATTCGCGATGCCGCAGCTCGCCCTGCCCCCGATGGCAATACTGGCAGCGGTAGCTGTCGCGGGCGAAGAGGAAGGTGTTGGTGACTTGGCGGCGGAAGCGGCGAGGAACGTGGATGAACTTGACGAGACGGATGATGGCGGGTCGGGGCAGCGAGAGCCGTTCACTTCGGACGCAGTCGTCCGCGTCGGCCTCCACGATTTCGGCTTTACCCTCGATGACGAGACGCAGGGCGCGCCGGACCGGCACCATGGTCAGCGGCTCGAAAGAGGCGTTCAGCGCCAGACACCGCACAGGTGGTCTCCCGACCTGGAGGAGAGCAGAAATCGATCTCTGGGGATGGGGGCAGCGGGTCCGCCTGAGAGCGCCTTCGAATCCTAACTGCGCCGTCGAAAAGCCTCAAGCGGCTCCGCGTGCCCTGCTACCGGACCAGCGCCCGGATGCGGGCGGCGACCTGCTCGCGCAGCTTGGTGCTTCGGGTGATCACCAGGACGGTGTCGTCGCCGGCGATGGTGCCCATGATCTCGTTCCAGCCCGCCTGATCCAGCGCCTCGGTGACAGTGCCCGCCGACCCGCTCGCCGTCTTGAGCAACAGAAACGGGCCCACTCCATCCACGCTCAGCAGCAGCGCGGGAAGCATCTGACCCAGGTCGGGACGCACCGCCGCGCGGTGCGGGTGGGTATAGAAGGCGCCACCCTGAGGATCGGCGAGTTTGGCCAGCCCCAACTCCCGGATGTCGCGCGACAGGGTGGCCTGCGTCACCCGGAAACCGACGCCGACCAGCGCCTCCCGAAGCTCGTCCTGGCTCTGCACGCGCCGCTCGCGCACAACTCTGAGAATCGCGGCGTGCCGCTGCGTCTTCATCGCAGCGCGGTCGTTGCGGCACCATGGGCTCGATACACGTCGGATCCCCCGATGAAGGTGGCCACAATGCCGCCGGGCTCACCTGCCAGCACGCGCTCGGCCGGATCAGGTTCCTCACCGTTCAACTTGACCACCGCGCAGTCACCCCACTGACCCGGAGCGAGCGCGCCGGCGCCCTCGAGGTGCAGCGCCCGCGCGGCGCCGGTAGTACAGAGTGCCAGCGCGCCGAGGGCGTCGAGCCCGGCCAGACTCCGTGCAGCCCGCACTTCGGCGAGCAGGTCCAACCGGCCGACGCTGGCGACCGAATCGGTGCCGACCCCGACCGGCACGCCAGCGTCGAGGATCGCACGGAGCGGCGCGTCGCCATGGCCGTGGGCGCGATTCGAGAGCGGGCAGTGGGCGACCGACGACGCGGTAGCGGCCAGGCGCTCGATATCGGCTCGGTCCACCCGCACCGCATGAATGCAGAGGGTACGGGGACCGAGCACTCCGTGGGCATCGAGCCACGCAACGGGCGACCGGCCCGGGCCGGCCGGCGGTGCGATACCACGCTCCCGCCACGCATCGGCGAACGCACCGTTCCCACCGTCGAGCAACTCGCTTTCTGCCGGGGATTCGGCCACGTGCACCGCGATGGGGAGGTCCGCGCACGCCGCCCACCGCGCCACCGCCTCGTAGAGCGCGCCGCTGACCGTGTAGGGAGCATGGGGTGAGACGCCGACAGTGACGCGCGCACCCGCT
>JACDDX010000177.1 GCA_013816685.1 Gemmatimonadales bacterium | reverse complement strand
TCTGGCGATTGGTGACCCAGCCCGGATCCAGGCTCATCAGCCCGAACTCGCCGAACGCCACCGTGTTGCCTCGGGTCGCGATGCCGGTCGTCCGGCCCTTGAACGTCTTGCGGAATTTGATCCGCTTCGGCGCCAGCATGGTCTTACGCCCCCGTGCTGTAAGTGCGGCCGGACAGGTCCTCGATCACCTCACCCTTGAAGATCCAGACCTTGATGCCGATGGTCCCGTAGGTCGTCTTCGCGGTGCTGGTCGCGTAGTCGATGTCGGCCCGGAGCGTGTGGAGCGGCACCCGCCCCTCGTGATACCCTTCGGTCCGCGCGATCTCGGCGCCGCCGAGCCGGCCGGCTGCCCGCACCTTGATGCCCTGCGCGCCCATCCGCATTGCGCTCTGCACCGCGCGCTTCATGGCCCGGCGGAAGCTGATCCGCTGGGTGAGCTGGTGCGCGATGTTGTCGCCGACCAGCTGGGCCGAAAGCTCGGGCCGCTTGATCTCCTCGACGTTGATCGCGGCTTCCTTGCCGGTGAGCTGGGCCAGCTCGTCGCGCAGCTTGTCCACCTCCGCGCCGCGCTTGCCGATGACAACGCCCGGCCGGCCGGTGTGCACGGTGATCGTCACCTTGCCGGGCCGCCGCTCAACGTCGATCTGCGCAATGGCCGCGTGGCCGAGGCGCTGCTTCAGATATTTCCGGATCAGCTCGTCTTCCTTGAGCAGCGCCGGCATCTCCTTGGTGGCGAACCACCGGGACGACGACTGCTTGACAATGCCGAGGCGGAACCCGATCGGATGTGTTTTCTGGCCCATCAGCTGGCCTCCTTGCTATCCACGGCAATCTCAACGTGGCTGGTGCGCTTGATGATCGGCGTGGCGCGGCCCTGAGCCGCCGCCGTGAACCGCTTGAGTGGCGCGCCGCCGTTGACGATCGCGCGGGTGACGAAGAGCTCGTCGGCGTCGAAGCGCTCGTTGTCACGGAGCGCCTTCTGCTCCGCATTGGCCACCGCCGAGCGCAGCGTCTTGGCGATCTGCTTCGCCGCGAGCTTCTTGTTGAACTTGAGGATCGCGTACGCCTCGTTCACGTCCTTGCCGCGGATGAGGTCGATCACGAGCCGCATCTTCCGGGGCGACTGGCGCACCAGCCGCTGAATCGCATGGCCGCTCATGGCTACTCCGGCTTCGCCTTCTTGTCGGCCACCAGCTTGCCGCTGTGGCCGCGGAAGAGCCGCGTCGGGGCGAACTCGCCCAGCTTATGGCCCACCATGTTCTCGGTGACGTACACCGGGACGAACTTGTTGCCGTTATGCACCGCGAAGGTGTGGCCGACGAACTCGGGCAGGATGGTGCTCGCCCGACTCCAGGTCTTGACCACCCGCTTCTCGTTCTTGTTGTTGAGGACCGAGACCTTGTCCATCAGAGCTTCCTGGACGAAGGGGCCCTTCTTTACGCTCCGCGCCATTTACCGAGTCGCCTTCCCGCGCTTCCGACCGCGCACGATGAGCCTGGTGGACGCCTTCTTGTGGTGCCGGGTCTTCCGGCCCTCGACCTTGCCCCAGGGACTGGTCGGGGGACGTCCGCCCGAGCTCTTGCCTTCGCCGCCGCCCAGCGGGTGGTCCACCGGGTTCATCGCCACGCCACGCACCGTGGGCCGAATGCCCAGCCAGCGCGTCTTGCCCGCCTTGCCCACCGAGAGCAGCTCGTGCTCGGAGTTGCCGACCTCGCCCACCGTGGCGAGACAGCGGCCGTGCACCAGCCGCATCTCGGTCGAGCGAAGCCGCAGCGTGACGTAATCGCCTTCCTTCGCGATGACCTGCGCGCTCGAGCCGGCGGTCCGCGCCATCTGTCCGCCCTTGCCGATCTTGAGCTCGATGTTGTGCACCGTCGTGCCGAGCGGGATCTCGCCGAGCGGGAGCGCGTTACCGGTGCGGGTGTCGGAGCCGGGTCCCGCCACCACCGCGTCGCCCTGCTTCAGGCCCTTGGGGTGGAGGATGTAGCGCTTCTCGCCGTCGGCGTAGACGATCAGGGCGATCCGCGCGCTCCGGTTGGGATCGTACTCGATCTCGGCCACGCGTCCGGGCACCCCGAACTTGTTTCGCTTGAAGTCGATCTTCCGGTACTGGCGCTTGTGCCCGCCGCCCCGGTGCCGCGACGTCAGGTGACCCTGATTGTTGCGGCCGCCGGTCTTCTTGATCGGCTCCAGCAGCGACTTCTCGGGCGTGTCGCGCGTGATCTCATCGAAACCCGAGACCGAGCGGAAGCGGGTGCCCGCGGTCATCGGCCGGAATTGACGGATGCTCATCTCAGCCCTCGAACACGGCGATCGTGTCGCCGTCCTTGAGCGTGACGATCGCTTTTTTCCAGCGGGATGTCGTCCCACGGATGCGACCGCGGGTGACCGAATGCCGGCGCATCTGCATCGTGCGCACGTCGGTCACCGTGACCCCGAACAGCTTCTGCAGCGCGTCCCGGATCTGATACTTGTTGGCCTCCGGGTGCACCTCGAACGTGTATTCCTTGCGCGACTGGTAGGCGACCGAGCTCTTCTCGGTGACGACCGGCCGGAGCACCACCTGATGCATGGCGGGCATGCTACTTGTCCCCCTTCTTCTTCCGGGGCGAGGGCCGCTTGGCCGGGCGGGCCGCGGACTGCTTTGCGGCCTTCTTCGCCGCGGGCCGGGCGGTCTTCCGCGCGGTTTTCTTTGCCGCCTTCTTCGCGGCTTTCTTGGCCGCGCTCTTGGCGGTCTTCTTCGTACCCGCGCGGGCCGAAGCCGGCGTGCCCCGCGTGGTCGTGCGCGCGGACTCGCCCGCTGCCTCGCCGCCGGTCTCGGGCTCGGGCTCGAGCGGCTCCGGCATCACGCCGGTGAACGCGCCCTCTTCCACCACGACGGCATCTGACCAGATGATGTCATACGCCGATGCCTCCTGGTACGCCATCACGTCGACGCTGGGCAGATTCCGGCCGCTGAGCCACGCCGTCAGGTTGTGGCCGGCCGTGAGGATGAGCGTCTTCCGTCCTGCCAGGCCCAGCGCCGTGATGAGCGCGGCCAGTTCGGAGGTCTTGGGCGCCCGCAGGGCGATCCGCTCCACCACGTGCAGCGCCCCTTCGCGCGCCCGCGCATTCAGCGCCGAGCGGCGGGCCAGCTGCTTCACCTTGCGCGGAATGTCGGTGCGGTAGTCACGCGGCTGGGGGCCGAAGACGATACCGCCACCCCGCCAGTGCGGTGCGCGGGTCGAGCCCTGCCGGGCGCGGCCGGTGCCCTTCTGTTTCCACGGCTTCTGGTTGCCGCCCGACACGAAGCTCCGGGTTTTTGTCTTGTGCGTACCCTGACGCTGATTGTTCAGGTACACCTTGACGGCCTGGTGCAGCACCGGCTCGTTCACGGTGCCGTCGAAATACGCCTCCGGAAGCGCGAAGCTCGCGTCGCGGCGGTCGCCGGCGGGGCTGTAGTGCGGGGCCTCAATCATGGCGGCTGCGTCCTCCCTGTTTCGCCACAGTCACGATCCCGTTCCTGCTCCCCGGGATGGCACCCCGGACGAACAGCAGGTTCCGCTCGGCGTCGATCTTGACCACCGTGAGCCCGAGCTCGGTGTGACGCTCGTCGCCCATGTGTCCCGGCATCCGCTTCCCCTTGATGACGCGCGAGGGGTTGGTGCCCGGGCTGATCGAGCCGGGCTTCCGGTGCCGGGTGTTGCCGTGCGACGCGGGGCCGCCGCCGAACCCGTAGCGATGCACCACGCCCTGGAAGCCGCGGCCCTTGGTCGTACCGGTGACCTTCACCAGCTCGCCGGGCGCGAAGATGTCCACCTTGAGCTGCGCGCCGGGGGTCGGCGCATCGCCGTCGCTCGCCGGGAAGGTGCGGAGCACCTGCGGCGCCGCCTCGAGGCCGGCCTTCTTCGCGTGGCCCAGCTCGGCCCGGGTGACGCGGCTGGCCTTCCGCGTGCCGAAGCCGAGCTGCACACCGCCGTCGTGCACCTGCACGACGTGGCACGGGCCAGCCTCGATCACCGTCACCGGCACCGCGGTGCCGTCGGCCGCGAAGACCCGTGTCATGCCCAGCTTGCGCCCGATCAGTCCGGTGCTCATCGCTACTGGACCTTGATCTCGACGTCCACGCCGGCCGGCAGGTCGAGCTTCGTCAGCGCGTCCATGGTCTGCGGGCGGGAGTCGTTGATGTCGAGGAGCCGCTTGTGGGTGCGGAGCTCGAACTGCTCACGGCTCTTCTTGTCGATGTGCGGGCTGCGGAGCACGGTCCAGCGCTCGGTCTTCACCGGGAGCGGAATCGGCCCCGAGACCTGGGCACCGGTCTTTTCGGCGGTGCGCACGATGTCCGCCGCGGCCTGGTCGAGCACCACGTGGTCGAAGGCCTTGAGCCGGATGCGGATTTTCTGAGCCATGTTATTGCCTCGGCCTACTTGAGGATCTTGGTGACGACGCCGGCCCCGACGGTGCGGCCGCCCTCGCGGATGGCGAAGCGCAAGCCTTCGTCCATGGCGATCGGCGTGATCAGCTCGATGGTCATCTGCACGTTGTCGCC
>JACDDX010000176.1 GCA_013816685.1 Gemmatimonadales bacterium | reverse complement strand
TCCGTGCATCGATGAACAGCGCGGTAGGTGCGATGAGGACGCCCTGCGCCTCGGCAGCCACGTTCGGAGTGGAAAGGAGGGCGATGACGAGTGCGGTCCGGAGTGTCATTGAAGCAGCGCCACGATGAGAGTGAGAGTCGCGGTGTAGGAGCCGCTGGCCTGTCCGGTTGGGGCCGCCGTGGCGGTGCCGCCAAGCGAGACGACCCCGCGGCCGTTGCTGCCCAGGGTGACGGAAAAACTCCCTCGCGGATCGAACGCGGTCTGGTTGCCGAGCCCGTTGTTTGGAGCATAGCCCGCGTCTGTCGAGCTGAAGGACATCGGCAGCAAGGCGGTACCTGGACCTCGCATCACTGCTGGCAGGATCAGCTGCAGCGACACCAGTGCGCCCTCGGGGCCCTGAATCACGAACTTGCCCGACCGCGACCCGTCGGTACGAACGACAGTCTTGGGGATCCTGGCAACCAGTTGGCCGAATGCGAGCTCTTGGCTCTGGCTGACCTGCAGCTGCGCTACGGCGCTCGACGGCTTCCCGACAAGCAGGGCGGCGGCGAACCAGGAGCCAAACAGATGGAGCCTGGCTGAACGTGAAACCACTCGCTGGAGTAACCAGCGCTCGCGCGATGCCGTCTCTAAGACGGAGTGTCCTGTTCGAACATCGATCACCGAACGCACACCATAACATTTTTTCCTGAGCAACCGATGGTGTCACCGGCGCACCAGCACGGCCACCGCTCCCAGAGTCACGATGCGACCGCTCGGAGTCGGCTGAGCGGCGCCGGCTGGCAGGCGCGATGTTCAGTTGTAAACGACGGTCAGCGTCACGGGCGCGCTGTACGAGCCCGGCGTTGCGGCCGTCGTGGTCAGCGTCGCGCCGACCCACACGTACAGGTTGCCACCGGCGCCGATCGCGAGGCTCTGCGGAGTTGCGGAAACGGTCAGGGCGGCCGCGGTGCCGGAGTTGTTCAGCGTGTTGGACAGGCCAGTCCACGTGCCGACCGCCACGTTGGCGCCCATCGTGGTGGGCAGAGTAAACAAGACCGCCACCGGCGCGGAGGCGGCCCCGGAGACGGTGAAGGTGCCGCCCGTGGCTGCGCTAACGGTCTTGGTCTGCGTCGGGGCCACGTTGCCGAAGGCCAGATTGGTCCCAGTCACACTGAGGGCCGACAGCACCGTCGCGGTCACGTTGATCGCGCCCGAGGTCTGCGCCCGCACGGTGCTTACGGCACTCGTTCCCGCCACAACAATCCTTCCCCGCACTGTCCTGCCTGATCCTGATTGCCGCGCTCCTGATCGCACCTCCGCGCTCAGCGTGGGCCCAGGCTCAGGGCGTTCTGCACGCTTCGGCGCATGTGGTAGATCTGGGGCCCAGCCGCGAAGCCATGCGGCGTGCAGGAGCCCGGCTCGGCCTAACCGCAGTCGGGCCGCCCGCGTTCGGGCGGGTGCCGGGCAGTTTATGCCCTCAGGTACGCATCGAGCCGGAGAAGTGGCCCTCTCCTGATCCTCGCGACCTCCTTACCTGCAATAGACAAAGGCCGACCCCGAAAGGTCGGCCTTTTTAGTCGGGACGGCGGGATTTGAACCCGCGACCCCTGCAACCCCATTGCAGTGCGCTACCGGACTGCGCTACGTCCCGTGTGGTGCGACGAGCGGAAGTGTAGTCCCGCCACGTGGCTCACGGAAGCCCTATCTTACCCTGAACTCTCACCCCCTGCGCTCAATGAACCGTCGCCATTTCATCAACCGAGCTGCCCAGACCACGGCCGCTTTCGGCATTCTCCGCGTTCTCCCCGGCTGCCACACTTCGGCGCCCAGCGGGGCCATCGCTCCCGTCGGCGGATTCTCCAGGCTTCGCGACGAGTACTTCCTTCGCACGCTCGAGTTCAACCCGGTCGTCTCGACCTACCTGGGCGGTGACGGGTACAGTGGCCGACTCCTTGGGATCAATGGTCGCCTGCGCGACTACGCACCTGACGGTCTCACCGCGGAGCGTGGGTTCTACCGCGAGATCCGCTCGCGCCTGTCGGACCGTCCATCGAGTGGCCTCAACCCGTCGGAACAGGTGGATCACGCGGTCGTCAGTGCGCAGGTGGATTTCATTCTCCACCAGCTCGACGAGCTTCGGTATCACGAGCGGGCGGTAGACACCTACGTCGCCGAACCGTTTCGAGGCGTAGACTGGCAGCTCCAGCAGATGCGTACTCTGGACGGCGGCCTGCACGGCACCGACGACGAATGGGCGCTCGTAGTCGACCGAGTCGGCGCGGTACCGGCGTATCTCATGACGGCGCGCGCGAACCTCGAACGCGGCAAGGCCCGAGGCAATCTCCCCGACCATCGCATGGTTCAGCGCGATGGTATCGCGGGAAGCTTCGCGAACGCCACCTACTTTGCGACGACCCTCCCCGCACTCGCGTCCGGGTTTCTTGGTCGGGCCTCCGCTCGGCTGAGACTACTCGAGACGCTGCGGCGTGAGGGCAGAAAGTCGGCCGACGCGTGGACGGCGTTCGCGGGGTTCCTCCGCGCCACGTATGCGCGAGACACCGCGGATCGCTTCGCCCTCGGCGCCGACGAGTACGAGTGGCGGGTCCGCCATTGCCTCCACGTCGATCGGAGCGCGGCTGAGCTCTGGGAGTACGGCGCGGCTGAGGTCGAGCATTACGAGGCGGCGTTCGTCCGCGTGGCCGGAGAAGTCGCCCGTACGGCGAGAATGTCGCTCGGGTTCGGCTCACCCGCCGAGCGCCGGAGCTCCGTCCGCCAGGTGCTGGAGCGGCTGTCGTCCGACTCTCCCCGAGACGATGACGAGCTGCTCGCCTGGTACCGGGAGGCTGGCGAACGAGCCGTCGCGTACGGCCGCTCACACGCGCTGTTCGAGGTCCCAGCCGACTACCGGCTCGAGGTCACACCGACGCCTCCGGTGCTGCGGAGTACGATCGACGCGGCGTACTATCCGGCCCCGCCGTTCAAACGGTCCGGCGTCGGCCGGTTCTACCTCACGCCCACCGACAACGATCCCGCGGCGTTGCGGCAGAACAACCGGCACTCGGTTGCGGATACCGCCGTGCACGAGGGTTTCCCGGGCCACGACTGGCACTACAAGTACATGACGCAGCATGCGCGGGAGATCTCGAATGTGCGGTGGCTCACCCCTGGTGGGGTGGAGGATTCCTCCTCCATGTGGGAGGATTCGATGGCGGCCGAAGGCTGGGCGCTGTATGCGGAGGAGTTGATGGCGATGCCGGTGCCGGGCCGCGCACATGGCTTCTACACCGCGGCCGAGCACCTGTACGAATTGCAGGGACAGCTGCTGCGCGCGGTGCGGGTACGAGTCGACGTGGGGCTGCATACCGGCAGGATGGGTTTCGACGATGCGGTCGACTACTTCACCGAGCACGTGTCCGCCTACCCCGGGGCCTGTGCGCAGGCAGGAAGCGATCCCGCCGCGCGGGCGGCCTGTGAGAGCGCACAGCGCGCCATCTACCGTTACTCCAAGTGGCCGACGCAAGCCATCACCTACAACCTCGGCAAGAACGAGATCGTTTCGCTTCGTGATGCGGCGGAACGGTCGCGCGGGCGCGCCTTTTCCGCGCGGGCATTTCACGAGCGACTCATGCGGATGGGGACGATTCCCGCCGGCTACTTCCGGCAGGCGTTTCTCGCCGCGGAGACCTAGCAGAGGCCTGCGGCCTGGGACTTGCCTTGCCGGAGGCACCCCGTATAGCGCCGCAGGTGGCCAGGAGGACCGATGAGCCGGGACGATCTACCCTGGGAACGAGACGCCGACGCTCCGTGGAACGACGGCGGCCTCTCGTGGGGCAGCGACACTGATGAAGCCGATGGTTGGCGCGGCGAGGCGCATCTGCGCGATTGGCCCGAAGAACTTGCCGGCCCCGAGTATTGGCTCTACAAGCGGATGCGGGACGAGTAGGATTCCGCAGCGGGCCTCAGTTCCACCACCCACCATCGACTGTCATGCGGCCAGCTCGCGGAGCCGCTCCCCATGCTCCGCGCGGAGGTGCTCGAGCGCCCGGTCGCGCAGTTGCCGGATCCGCTCGCGGGTGACACCGAGCATGGTGCCGATCTCTTCCAGCGTGCGCGCCTCCCCATCATCCAGTCCGAAATAGAGCCGGAGCACGCGCGCGTCGCGCGGGGGCAGCGTATTCAGTGCTGCCTGAATCGCGTCCAACCCAGTGCGCGCGAGGGTGGGACCATCGGTCGTGTCTTCAGTCGCCATGCCGAAGCGCTCCAGCCGGTCCGGGCCGGTGCCATCCTGCGATGGGTGGTCCAGGCGCAGCGCCTCGGAGTTCACCCCGCCGAGCGCCCGCACCGAGCCGGGCGTGAGCCCGGTCGCGCGGACGAGCTCTTCCGTTGTAGGCGTGCGTCCCAGGTGCTCCCGGAGCGCCGTCGTAGTGCGGGTGAGCCGGTTGAGGTCGGCGGTACGGTTGAGCGGCACCCGCACCGTGCGGCCCTGGCGCGCGATGGCGGCCTGGATCGCCTGGCGGATCCACCACACCGCGTAGCTGATGAACTTCACCCCCCGCTCGG
>JACDDX010000175.1 GCA_013816685.1 Gemmatimonadales bacterium | reverse complement strand
CAGGTCTCCCTCAACGGATGCGGATGATGAACTCCACTACCGGCGACGCCAGGATCCGCCTGCCCGACGCAATCCGTCGCGGCGAGATCATCAACGTGAACTCGATCATCTCTCACCCGATGGACACGGGACTGTTCCGCTCGGCGGACGGACAGCCTATCCCGGCGTACTTCATCAAGGACGTGGTGGTGACGTACGGGGAGGAAGAGGTGGCGCGATTCGAATGGACCACCGGCATCAGTCGTGACCCCGTGGTCACCTTCACACTCAAGGCCGACCGCGAGGCACCGCTGACGATGACGTGGACCGACAACAAAGGCGCGGTCTACAAGCAGACGGTCAACGTCGCGTTCACGGCCGCATAGATCCGAGCTCGGGCCGGCTCTCACCGGCCCGGCGCCCCCTCCGATGCTCCTTCCGCTCGTGCTCGCGTTCAACGCCGTCAGCCTTGGGTCCACGCCTCCTCCGGTCCATGCCCCGCCGTTTCCCGTCCGTCCCCTCGCAGCCGGCGTGTACGCCGTACCGGGAGACAGCGGGCGCGGATCGGAGGGCCGGCCCAACGCCGGGTTCATCGTCACGCCTGCGGGTGTGGTGGTGATCGACGCGCTCGCGAGCCCACGCGATGGACGGCGCCTGCTCGCCTCGATCCGGACGGTCACTCGCGCTCCGGTCAGGTACCTGGTCCTCACCCACCACCATCCCGATCACCATTTCGGCGCTATCGTCTTCCGCCGGCTGGGGGCGAAGATCATCGCCCATCCGGACACCCGCGTGCTCGCGAGCGAGGCGGGCAACGCTGCCCTGGTGAAGGACTGGACCCGGGTGGTCGGTGCCGCCGCGATGCGCGGATTCGCCTTCGCCGACACCCCCGATATTCCGGTTCTTCTGGTGGACACCCTCGTCCTCGGCGGCCGCACCATCGTGATCGCGCACCCGGGGGCGGCGCATACGGCGGGCGACCTGACGGTCTGGCTGCCGGACGACCGCATCCTCTTCGCGGGTGATCTGCTGATCGAGGACGGCGTGACGATGATCGGAGACGGCAGTGCGGCAGTGCTGCTTCGCGCGCTCGATGCCATGGACACCCTGCACGCCGCAGTGGTCGTCCCGGGTCACGGCAGGATCTCTGAATCCCCCGCCGCACTTATCGGGGCGACGCGGACGTACATGGCGCGCCTGCGGACGGAGATGCGCGCGGCGGTCGAGCACGGCGTGCCGATGAAGCGCGCGCTCGCGTCGCTGCCGCCTCCTGATGACGACCGCCCGGTCTCACTCAACTCGCGGCGCCGTCGCAACGCCGCACGCGTCTATGTCGAAGAGGAGAAGTCGTACATGGGACTGGATTCTGCGGGCACCACGCCATGAGGTCGCAGCCGATTCGCGCGGCCATCGCTGTCTTGGCGCTGCTCGCCGGCGCGTGCGGTGGATCGGCTCCACCCACCGTGAAACCCACGCCCTCGCGAGCGGGAACGTCCGAGACGATGGCGGCGGTGCCGCGGTTGGTGTCGACCGATCAACTTGGCCGGTGGCAGCGCACTGGCGAAGTGACGCTGATCGATATCCGGACCGACGTCTTCACCTATCTCAAGGGCCATCTGCCCGGCGCCCAGTATCTCAACACCGAAACGCTTCGCGCCAGCGAGGGCGGCGTGCCGACGCAGTTGCTCGACGCCGCTACGTACCGGACGATCTTCACCCGACTGGGCATCCGGTTCGATCGGCCGGTGGTCGTCTACAGCGCCGGGGAGACGCACAATATCGACGCCACCTTCCTGGCCTGGATTCTGGCCGGATTCGGTCACCCGAAGGTCTTCGTGCTCGACGGGGGCTACTTCAAGTGGGCACTCGAACAGCGGACGATCGCCCGGCACTACCCGCGCGTGCGCGCGTCGGAGTTCCCGTCGGTCGCGTTCCGGCCGGAGCGCGCTTCGCTCGGCGACGTCGAACACGCCATCGCCTCGGGCGACGCCCTGCTGGTGGATGCGCGTCCACCCGATCAGTACGCCGGCGACGCGGGCGCCCAGATGCGGCGGGGACACCTTCCCGGCGCTATCAGTCACTACTGGCAGGAGGATCTGACCCAGGCGGGGTTCGGTCACGTCTGGAAGCCGGTGGCGGAGCTGCGGAGGAGCTACGCGGCGCAGGGCATCACGCCGGACAAGTCGATCATCGCCTATTGCAACAGCACCACCGAGGCGAGCCACGTCGCATTTACGCTGCGTTACCTGCTTGGCTACCCCGACGTGCGGATCTACACCGGCAGCTGGACGGAATGGGCCGAGCGCGACAGCCTGCCGATCGAGCGCGGCCGGCCGGTGACCGCCAGCCGTGAGCGATAGGTAGGCGGGGCAAGTCAGCGCATCGCGATGCCGCTGCGCAGCTGCCAGGGCCGCCAGATCCGGCCGCCGACCATGACCCACTCGACCGAGTCGAGGTTGTCGATGTCCTCGAGCGGGTTCTTGCCGAGCAGCACCAGGTCGGCGTAGCGCCCCGGCTCGATCGTTCCGATGGCCCGTGCGGGCTCCCCCCCGATCGCGGCGGCGGCGTCGCGCGTGGCGGCGAGCAGCGCGGCGGTGGGCGACATCGCGATCGAATCCACCAGCAGCCGCAGCTCCCCGAACAACGACGCCCGATCCCCCGCCGGGCCGTAGGCGACGTGATCGCTGCCGGCGCTGATACGCACACCCCTCCGTACGGCCTCCCGCGTCACTTCGACCCCGAACTCCGCCGCCGCCCGCGCGTACCGCTCCTGCAATGAGGGGCGGTGGGGCGGCCTGGCGTCGTAGCTCGCGAGGCTGTGGCGGACCGCGTCCAGCGTGGGTTCGAAGAACGTTCCCATCCCTGCCATCGAGTCGAGCGCGCTGGCGATGCGCGGGTCGTGGGCCGACGTGGACGACGCGGCGCCGGCGGTCGCAACCTGCAGGTCACCGTCGTTCACCAGCGTATCCCTCGCGGCCGCGTCGAACAGCTCGCCGGCGAACCCCGCCGCGTGGACGACGCCATCCTGACCGGCGGCAGCCTGCTCCAGCGCGCTGGCGGGCTGGACCCACGCATGTCCCCAGACCGGCATGCCGGCGCGATGAGCGGCATCGGCCAGCCGCCGGATGGACACCGTATCGAGTTGCGCATACAGCTTGAGGCCCATGGCACCCGCGTCGCGCGCTTCGGCGACGATCGAGTCGGGATCGTCGCTGCGAGTGTAGAGCAGGGGGCGCCAGCCCAGTGACTGCATCGTGAGCGCGGGCGCCTGCCGGTAGATGGTGCCTCGGGTGGTCTCGGTGCCGTGAAAGCCATTGAAGAAGAAACGGCGCCCCGCCACGAGCTGCATCGCGTACACCCTCGGCGAGGCGGGCAGCGCGCGCACTCGCGCCAGCAGCGCGGCCGGGTCGTTGCCCATGTCGCGCACGGTGGTGACGCCCTGGGCGAGGAGATCGCGAAGATCGGCCGCCAGCTCTTCGCCGGCGCTGCCATGCAGCAGGAACAGGAGATGGACGTGGCTGTCGATCAGCCCCGGGATGAGCCAGCGCCCCTGTCCGTCGATGAGACGGGCGCCCGGCGGGGCCACGCACTCGCCGGACGCGCCGGCACAGACGACGCGGTTGCCGCGCACCAGGGTGACCGCATTCGGCACCGGCGCCCGGCCCGTGGCATCCCACAGGGTGGCGCCCACGATGGCGATGGTAGGATCGGGCGCGGGCAGCCGCGCCGGTGGCTCGGGCCGACGGCCGCAGGAGGTCGACGCGACGACCGAAGCCGCCAGCAGCGAAGCGAGACGACGAGGCATGCGGCGCACCCGCAGGTAAGGAGAGAAGATAAAGATGGCAAGGCACCGGGGCTGACGGCTGTGATGCACATCCCGCGGATCTGTTGAGTTAACCCCAGTCCGGCAGGCCGGGTTCCGGCGTCGAAGTGCCAAGCCGCGAGCCGATCCGGCGGCTTCCCTGCGTGCCGGTGCACCTTTAGAGTTCCGTTCGTGGCACAATACCCTCAGGTTCGACCCCGACGGCGCCGCCGCACCGACGCGATGCGCCGGCTGGTCCGCGAGCACGTCCTCCGCGCCACCGATCTGATCCAACCGCTGTTCGTGGTGCACGGCGCCGCAATCGAGCGCGACATCGGCTCCATGCCCGGCGTCCGTCACCTCTCCGTGGACGACGTGCTCGATCGGGAGGTGGATGCCGTCCGCGCGCTCGGGATCGAGACCCTGATCCTGTTCGGTCTTCCCGCCGCGAAAGACGAGGTCGGCTCGGAGAACTTCGCCGAGAACGGGATCGTGCAGCAGGCGCTCCGCCGGATTCGCGCGCGACACCCGGACCTCCTGCTGATCACCGACCTCTGCTGCTGCGAGTACACCAGCCACGGGCATTGCGGCGTGCTGCGTGGCGAATCGGTGGACAACGACGCGACGCTCGATATCCTGGGCCGGGCGGCACTGACCCACGCGGCGGCCGGTGCCGATATCGTCGCGCCCAGCGGCATGATGGATGGGATGGTACAGGCCATCCGCTCCGCGCTCGACGGAGCCGGGGCAACCGAAGTCGCCATCCTGAGCTATGCGGTCAAGTACGCCAGTGGA
>JACDDX010000174.1 GCA_013816685.1 Gemmatimonadales bacterium | reverse complement strand
GATGTCGAAGCCCTTGGCGAGGTCGCTGGCGTAGCGCGTCGAGCGGGCGTCGCCCATGTCGGTGGTAAATCCCACCTGGTTGTTGGTGATGATGTGCAGCGTGCCGCCGGTGCGGTAGCCGGCCAGCGCGCCGAGGTTGAGCATCTCCGCCACGACGCCCTGGCCCGCGAATGCGGCGTCGCCGTGGATCACCACGGGTAGTGCCACGGTCGGGTCGTAGTGCGGTTCGCGTCCCCGTCGCTGGGTCTGCTTGGCGCGGGCGCGCCCGTCCACCACTGGGCCCACGAATTCGAGGTGACTCGGGTTGGGCGACAGCGTCACGGTGATCGCCTTGCCGCCGGGCGTGACGTACGCGCCCTCGGCGCCATGATGATACTTGACGTCGCCGGTGCCGCCCTCGGGCGTGAGTTGCCCGCCTTCGACGTGCCGCCCGCCCTCGAACTCCGCGAAGATCGTCTCGTAGGGCCGCCCGACCGTGTGCGCGAGCACGTTGAGCCGGCCGCGATGCGCCATGCCGATCACGACGTCGCGCGCGCCTTCGTCGGCCGCGAGCTCGATGGTGAGATCGAGCATGGGCACCAGCAGATCGACGCCCTCGATCGAGAACCGCTTCTGCCCCAGGTAGGCCTTGTGCAGGAAGCGCTCGAGCGATTCGACCCCGGTCAGCCGCTGCAGCAGCCGCCGCCGCTCGTCGGGGGCCATCGGCTGGCGGAATTCGCCCGATTCGATCTTCTGGCGGAGCCACACCCGCTCGTCGTGCACCGAGATGTGCTCGATCTCGTATGCGAGCGTGCCGCAGTAGGTAGCCTGCAAGCAGGGATATGATTCGGCCAGCGTCGCGCCAGGCACGGCGATGCGGAGCACCTTCGAGGGGATCGCGGCCATGATCTCGGGCGTGAGTCCGAGTGGACCCGGGTTGAGTGCCGGGTCGCCGATGGGCGCGGTGCCGAGCGGATCGAGATGCGCCGCGAGGTGGCCGTGCATGCGGAACGCCTTGACCAGCGCCATCGCGGCAGCCACGTGGTAGAGCATGTCCGGCGCGATCGGCCCGGACTCGTCCCGTCGCGCGGCCGGCGTCGCCTTGACGACCTCGTAGCTGACCGAGGAGAGATGGAGATTCTCTTCGATCAGATCGTAGAACCCCTCCTCGCCGTCCAGCAGCCGATCGACGGTGGCGAGGAACGCCCCCGATTCCGCGCCCTGGATGATGCGGTGGTCGTAGGTGCTCGTGATCGTCATGACTTTGCTGACGCCGAACTCGCGGAGCCGCGCGTCGGGCACGCCGCCGAATTCGGCCGGATAGCCGATCGCACCGACGGCGATGATGCTGCCCTGACCGGCCATCAACCGCGGCACGGACGCGACCGTGCCGAGGCCGCCGGGGTTGGTGAGCGACATCGTGGCGCCGGCGAAATCGTCGGGCATGAGCTTGTTCTGCCGCGCCTTCTCGACGAGGCCTTCGTAGGCCGAGTGGAAGGCGCCGAACTCGAGCGTCTCGGCGCGCTTGATGACCGGCACGACCAGCCCGCGGCTCCCGTCCTTCCGCTGCACGTCCACCGCAAGCCCGAGCGCGATGCCCTGGGGCTGCACCCGGTAGCTCTGGCCATCGCGGAGCAGCAGCGTGTGTCCCATCACCGGGTGCTGCTTGGTCGCCTGCACCAGCGCGTACGCGATGAGATGGGTGAACGAGATTTTTTCGCCGCGGCCAGCGGCCTGGAGCGCGGCGTTGAGCCGTCGGCGGCGTTCCTCGAGGGCGCCTACGGCCACCACCCGGAAGGTCGTCGCCGTGGGCACCGTGAGACTCTCGTTCATGTTGGCGACGAGCCGGGCCGCGGGTCCCTTGATCGGTATCGCGCCGACCGGAGGTGGGGCTGGGGACGCGCTCGGTGTCACTTTCGGCGACTCGGCCGCGGGAGCCGCGGCACCGTTGCCGGAACGATGGGTGCCGTTTGACGGGGCCTCACCGACGATGCCACTCTCGAACAGCCGGCGCCACTCCGCACCTACCGCCGCGGGGTCGCGGAGAAACTCCTCATACATCGCCTGAGCGAAGCCGGCGTTCGCGGTCGTGAAGACGTTGGAATCCACTGGGACAACCGTCCTGCTTGAAGGGGTCTGGAGATCCGCGAAAGATACCCGGGCGGCGCGGAGGCTTGCCAGCGGATGCCCGTCGGGCTTATTACAAAGCCTTCCCCGAGAGGCAGGAACATGTCGAACTGGACGGCGGCGTCCCGTGTGCAGGTTGGAGCGGTGCTCGCAGCGTGCCTCTCACTGGCGTGCGGAAGCGATGATACAAACCAGCCGGACCCGGCACCTGCGACCGCCGCGGTGACTATCGGGGACTTCCTCTTCCAGAGCGCCCGGAACGCAACCCAGAACCCGGCGGTGGACACCATCGCGATCGGAGGGATGGTGACGTGGACGTGGCGCGAGGGCGAACACTCGGTCCAGTCTCTGGATTCACCGGGTTTCGAGAGCAGCGATATCAGTGCAAACCCGGGAAACACCTTCCAGGCGACCTTCGCCAGCGCGGGCACCTATCAGTATGACTGTGCGGTCCACGGTCCGGCCATGACCGGAACGGTGGTGGTGCGCTAGATCACATCACGGGAGTGCCGGCGTGGTTATCAAAGGAGTGCCACAAGTCGGGGCGCCTGGCCGGCGTCCGCTGAGGTCATGACCGCGCACACCAGCAGGATGCCCATGCAGAGCCAATCGCCGGTGAAGGTCGCCCTGAATCCGTTCCCCGTGAAAACCTCGCCGATCTTCCGGCCGCGCGAAGCCGCGCTCAAGTCAGCAGCCGCGGAGCACTATCCGTTTCTTCCGGTTCGCATGTGGACGGAAGCGAGCCGCGTAGTCGCACTGGTGGCGCGGCATCGCAGCGAAACGGCGGGGGGAGAGGACGAGGCCGCGCTACCCTTCCGTCTGCCGCAAGCGGATTTCATGTTCCGGGGCGGTGGCCGGGCGCGGCGGCACGGGACGGCGGCACCGCCCGACGCTCGCACCCGAATCGACGACTGAGCCGCGTCAGCGGCCGCCAAGCACGCCGCGGATCCGCGTCGCGCGCACCATCGCGAGGTAGCGGTTCCGTTCCGCCTCGATCAGCTCCTCATCCCAGCCGAGCTCCAGACCCATCAGTTCCGCAACCCGCCGGGCCACAGGTACACCGTGGTCCGACCGCTCGTAGTAGACGTGCAGGCGGCGGACCAGCACGTCTTCAACCGTGAGCGCCAGCTCTCGGCGCACGGCATGGACGACCTGGGCTTCGATGGCGGGGTGCGGGGCGGCGAGCCGGCGGAAGAGCCGCCGATCGTCGGCGCCGAGATTGTAAACCGCGGCCGACTCGGTGCCGTAGAGCGAGAGCAGGTAGTCGACGCTCTCGGGCAGCAGCCCCATCTCGATCCCGCGTTCCCGGAACGGGGTGAGGTCGCGCGCTTCACCGCCGGGCAACGGGTCGTCGGCAGTCGCGGCCGCGCCGGGCCGCGGCTTGCCGTCTCGCAGCACCAGCTCGCGCACGGCCCGGCCCACCGCTTCGGCGGCCATGGCGCGGTAGGTCGTCAGCTTGCCGCCGGCCACCGTGATCAAGCCACCCGCGCTGATCTCGATCACGTGCTCGCGCGAGCGCCCCGACGTGTCGTCACCGGGGCCGATCAGCAGCGGCCGCAGCCCGGCCCATGCGGCGCGCACGTCCTCGAGGCCAAGTCGCGCGCCGGGGAACCGGGCATTGGCGGAGCGAAGCAGATAGACGACCTCCTCCTCGTTCACCGTGAGCGTGTCGGGGGACTCGGCCGTGTCGGTGTCGGTGGTGCCGATGTAGGAGTGCTCGTCGTTCCATGGGAGGATGAACATCACCCGGCCGTCGAGCGGGCTGAGGAAGGTGATGGCCCCGCGATGGCCGAGGCGGGCTCGCTCGACGACGATGTGTACGCCCTTGGTGGGGCGGAGGAGCGGTGCCGCGGAGGGATCCTCGAGTGCGCGCAGCCGGTCGGCCCACGGCCCCGCGGCGTTGACGACGACGCCGGCTCGCAGCATCGCCTGCTCCCCGGTGAGCCGGTCGACGACCGCCGCCCCGGTGATCCGGTCGTTACTCCGTTCCAGCCCTTCCACTGCGATGTAGTTAGCCACCAGCGCGCCGTGGTGCACTGCCGACCGCACCGTCGCCAGGGTGAGCCGCGCGTCGTCGCACTGGGCGTCGTAATAGACGGCGCCGCCGCGCAATCCCCGTTCGCGCAACATCGGCTCGCGCTCCAGCACGCCGCGCTTGCTCAGCAGGCGATGCATTCGCACATTCCCGAACATGGCGAGCAGGTCGTACAGCCACATGCCGGCGGCGAGTCGCAAGGGGGAAATCCGGTCGCCCTGGTGCAGCGGAAAAACGAAGGCGAGCGGACGGACCAGGTGCGGCGCGATCTGCAGCAGGGTACGGCGCTCGCGATTGGCTTCGAGCACGAGGGGCAGGTCGCCCGTTTCGAGGTAGCGCAGACCGCCGTGGACCAGCCGGCTGGAGCGGGAACTGGTGCCGCTCCCGAAGTCGCCCTTCTCCACCAGGACCGTGCGGAGCCCGCGCATCGCGGCGTCCCGCGCGACGCCCGCCCCGGTGATGCC
>JACDDX010000173.1 GCA_013816685.1 Gemmatimonadales bacterium | reverse complement strand
ATACGCCTCCATGGGCGGACAGGTGCAGACCAGGTTGCGGTCGCCGAACGCGCTGTCGATCCGCCCCACTGTCGGCCACACCTTGTGCTCGCGGACCGCGCGAGTGGGGAAGGCCGCCTGCTCCCGAGAATATGGCCGCGTCCAGGCGTCGCTGATCACGCGTTCGAGTGTATGTGGCGCGTTGGTGAGCGGATTGTCGTCGCGCGGCATCGTGCCGTCCTCCACCGCGCGGATCTCGTCCCGGATCGCGATCATCGCATCGCAGAAGCGGTCGAGCTCCTCTTTGGATTCACTCTCGGTGGGCTCGATCATCAGCGTTCCCGCCACGGGGAATGACACGGTCGGCGGATGAAAACCGTAGTCGATGATCCGCTTCGCGATGTCCTCGACGTCGATGCCTGCTGTTGCCTTGAATGGGCGGGTGTCGAGAATGCACTCGTGCGCCACCAGGCCACCGGGTCCGCTGTAGAGCACACCGTAGTGCGGCGCGAGCCGGTGCGCGATGTAGTTGGCGTTGAGGATTGCGATCCGGGTCGCCTCGGTCAGCCCGTCGTAGCCCATCAGCGCAATGTAGGCCCACGAGATGGTGAGAATGACCGCGCTGCCCCAGGGCGCGGCGGACACGGTGCCGCACGCCGACGGATGATCGAGATCGACGAGCGGGTGGCCGGGCAGGTATGGCGCGAGATGGGCCGCGACGCCGATCGGCCCCATGCCCGGTCCGCCGCCGCCGTGGGGAATGCAGAACGTCTTGTGCAGATTGAGATGGCAGACGTCGGCGCCGATGTCGCCGGGGCGGCAGAGTCCGACCTGCGCGTTCATGTTCGCGCCGTCCATGTACACCTGCCCGCCGTGCTCGTGCACCACCCGGCAGATCTCCACGATCGAGCCTTCGAAGACGCCGTGGGTCGACGGATAGGTGACCATGAGCGCCGAGAGGGTGTCGCGGTGCTGCAGGGATTTGGCGCGCAGATCGGCGACGTCGATGTTGCCGTGTGCGTCGCTCTTCACCGGCACGACGCGCATCCCCGCCATGACCGCACTCGCCGGATTGGTGCCGTGTGCCGATTGCGGAATCAGGCAGACGTCGCGGTGGCCCTCGCCCCGCGCGCGCTGGAAGGCGCGGATCACGAGCAAGCCGGCGTACTCACCCTGCGACCCCGCGTTCGGCTGCAGTGAGACCGCGGCGAAGCCGGTGATCTCGGCGAGCTGATACTCGAGCTGCTGGAAGAGCAGCGCGTAGCCGGCGGCCTGGTCGCGGGGCGCGAACGGATGCAGCCGGTTGAACCCGCGCCAGCTCAGCGGCATCATCTCGGTGGTAGCGTTCAGCTTCATGGTGCAGGAGCCCAGTGGAATCATCGCGGTCGTCAGCGAGAGATCGCGCGCCTCGAGCCGCTTGATGTAGCGCAGCATCTCGGTCTCGGAATGATGCTGGTGGAAGACCGGATGCTCGAGGTAGCCGCTGCGCCGTTCGAGCGCGGCGGGGATCGCCCGCTCCACGTGCTCACCGACCTCTTCCAGCATGAACGGCAGCGCCTCGTTCAGCGAGAAGACCGCGATCAGGTCGGCGAGGTCGCCGAGCGCGACCGTCTCGTCGAGGGCCACACAGACCCGGGTGGGTGGCAGCGGCCGGAGGTTGATCTGCCGGGCGCGGGCCGCGTCAAGCAGCCGCGGCAGGGCCCACCCCGGCACCTCGACGCACAGCGTGTCGAAGAAAGCGTCGTGCATCACCTTGTACCGGAGCCGCCGGAGGGCATTGGCCAGGAGGACCGCGCGCATGTGCACCCGCTCCGCGATCCGGCGCAGGCCGCCCGGTCCATGATAGACGGCGTACATGCTCGCCATCACCGCGAGGAGCACCTGGGCGGTGCACACATTGCTGGTCGCCTTGTCGCGCCGGATGTGCTGCTCCCGGGTCTGCAGCGCCATGCGGAGTGCGGGGCGGCCGTCCCGATCCTTCGACACGCCGATGATGCGGCCGGGCAGGTGCCGCTTGTACTGCTCGCGGGTCGCGAAGAAAGCGGCGTGCGGGCCGCCGTATCCCATCGGCACGCCGAAGCGCTGGCTGTTGCCCACCGCGATGTCGGCGCCCCATTCGCCGGGCGGAACCAGCAAGGTCAGCGCGAGCAGATCGGTCGCCGCCGTCACCAGCGCGCCCGCCGAGTGGGCACGCCCGCAGAGTGGCGCAAAGTCGCGGACCGCGCCGTCGGTCGCGGGATACTGGACCAGCGCGCCGACCACCCCCGGCCCGAACTCGAACCGCTCCGGCGCTCCGGTCTCGATGCGCATGCCGCGCGCCGCCGCGCGAGTCCGAACCACGGCAATGGTCTGCGGGTGACAGTGCTCATCCACGAGATAGACCGGCGCTCTCGCGTTCGGGTGCATCGCCAGCGTCAGGTGCATCGCCTCGGCGGCCGCCGTCGCTTCGTCGAGCAGCGAGGCGTTCGCCACCGGGAGCGCCGTGAGATCGGCGACCATCGTCTGGAAATTGAGCAGTGCTTCCAGTCGCCCTTGCGCGATCTCCGCCTGATAAGGAGTGTAGGCCGTGTACCAGCCGGGATTTTCTAGCACGTTCCGCTGCACCACCTGTGGGACGAACGTGCCGGAGTAGCCCATGCCGATGTAGGAGCGGAACACCCGGTTCATCTCGGCGAGCCCGCGGAGCGCCTGCAGTACCTCCCGCTCGCTGCGGCCGGGCGGCAGCGCGAGCGGCCGGCGGAGCCGGATCGAGTCGGGGACCACGGCGTCAATGAACGCATCCAGCGACTCGTGTCCCAGCCCCTCCAGCATCTCGGCGACGTCCGCCTTGCGCGGACCGATGTGGCGATAGCCGAAGTGGCCCGGCTGCAGCACGTCGGACCCGGGATGGGTCGGGCTCGGGGCGGACATCACGTCGATCATACCGGAAACCACTCCTCTCCAGGACGACAAAACGCCCCGAGCAATGCAGCTCGGGGCGTCACAAAGACGCAGATGACGGAACTTCGGGCCACCAGGCTGCGAGGGCTGCCATGAAACGGACCGTCACTCCCCGATATGCGACCGATAGGCGTCCGCCGCGAGCAGGCCGGTGATGGCGCCTGCGTCGGCAACGCGCAGCTTGAGCATCCAGCCATCCCCGTAGGGGTCGCGGTTGACGGTTGCCGGATCGGCGTCGAGTCCGCTATTCACCTCTACCACCTCGCCTGCCATGGGGCTGTACAGCTCGGAGACCGCCTTGACCGCCTCGATGGTACCGAAGGACTGATGCGCGTCGAGCCGCTCGCCCACCTTGGACAGATTGACGAATACGATGTCGCCGAGCTCGCCCTGCGCGTAATCGGTAATGCCGATGCGCACGACACCCGGCTCGTCCGTGGGCGCGACGTACTCGTGCTCGGCTGTGTAGTGCAGGTCGTCGGGGACGTTCGACACCGGAACTCCTGAGGTGGATTGCGCAGGGAGCTGACAATAGACGCGGCGCCGGACGAGGTCAAGCGCGGGTCAACGCGGTCCAGACCGCGCGCGCCGCGTGCTGCAGCGCGTGCCGGTCGCTCCCGTTCTCGATCACGTGATCGCTGCGCGCCCGTTTGGGCCCGGTCGGCGCCTGCGCCGCGATCATGCGGTCCGCCTCGTCGGGCGCGAGCCCCCGGTCGGCGAGGAGCCGGGCGCGCCGGACCGGCTCCGGCGCATCCACGAAGACGATCGCGTCGTACGCCGAGGGATCCGCCGCTTCGAACAGGAGCGGGATCACGCTTACGACGACCGGGTCTCCCCGTTGCTGTGCCGCCTCGACCTGCTCGGCGCGCAGCCGCTGGACCGCCGGGTGCACCAGACGGTTGAGGTCGGCGAGGGCCGAGGCATCGTGCAGCACTAGGTGGCGGAGGGCGCGCCGATCGAGCGAACCGCCGGCCTGAAGGATCGAGTCGCCGAACCGCGCGGCGATGGCCGCGAGCACCGGGCTCCCCGGGGCCTGCACCGCGCGCGTCAACTCGTCGGCGTCGATGATCGTGGCCCCCCACGATCGGAAGAGGTCCGCCACCGCCGTCTTGCCCGCGGCGATGTTGCCGGTGAGGGCGACGTTCAGCAGCGCCGACCCCGTTGTCGAACTTCGGTGTACGCTCGCCGCCCCGGGCGGGCGCAGGCGATCAGGTGCCCGGCTCCACGATCGGCTCGATGGGCAGCCCGGCCGCCTCCCACGCCCGCCAGCCTCCAACCAACGGGCGGGCGCGGCGCCATCCGGCTTGACGAAGTTCGCGCGCCACCCGGGCGCTCGTCGCCTCGTCGGGTCACGTACAGTAGAGTGCGATGGTGGCGTCTCGCGGCAGCCGCCGGAGCCGAGCTGCGGGGACGGCGGCGTCGGGATCCAGTCGGACGGCGCCCGTCGCCTGCCGCGGATCCGTCCTGTAACTCCGCGCCGTGCGCACGTCGGCGAGGACGACCTGCTCGCCCTGCGCCTGCAGCGTTGCGACCTCTTCGAGTGTGATGGTCTCGCGGACCGCGGACGCGGGCGCCGTGGTCGCGGGTGCCGGCGCGGGTGCCGGCGTTGCGGCTGCCGCGGGGAGCTCGCTTGGCCGCCGGCGCACGAGCATGGCGATCGCGGTGCCGTGCAGCACGATCGAGAGCAGCGCGACGAGG
>JACDDX010000172.1 GCA_013816685.1 Gemmatimonadales bacterium | reverse complement strand
GTCCGTGGCCTGGTGCCCAAGGCGCTGGCAGTGGACGCGCTCATTCCCGAGTCAATCGAGCGGTTTCCGTGGGCCGGACAGATCGGCCTCCGGCTGCTTCCCGAGGTCATCACCGCCATCGAGGAGGGCGAGACGGCGCTCGTCTTCACCAACACACGCTCGACCGCCGAGATCTGGTACCAGGCGCTGCTGGCGATGAAGCCGGACTGGGCCGGGCTCATGGCGCTGCACCACGGCTCGCTGGACCGGAAGACACGCGAATGGGTGGAAGACGCGCTCCGCGACGGCCGGCTCCGCTGCGTCGTCTGCACCTCGACACTCGACCTCGGCGTGGATTTCACGCCGGTCGATCGTGTGCTCCAAGTCGGTAGCGTCAAGGCGGTCGCGCGACTGGTGCAGCGCGCGGGTCGCAGCGGCCACCGACCGGGCGCAGTCAGCCGGCTCACCTGCGTCCCGACCAACGCGCTGGAGCTGGTGGACGTCGCAGCGGCGCGTGACGCGCTCGGGGCGGGCCGGATCGAAGCCCGTCCGCCGGTGGAGGGCGCGCTGGACCTGCTGGCCCAGCATGCGGTGACCGTCGCGCTCGGTGGCGGCTTCGAGGCGCGGGCGCTGTACGACGAGGTGCGCACCGCGCGCGCCTATCGCGACCTCACCGAGGCGGAGTGGCAGTGGGTGCTCGACTTCATCACTCACGGCGGCAGTGCGCTGGAGGCGTATCCGGAATATCGGAAGGTGGTGGTCGAGGACGGACGGTACACCGTCCGCGATCGCGCCGTCGCCATGCGGCACCGGCTCTCGATCGGCACCATCGTGAGCGAGACCGCCATCAAGGTCCGGTTCCTCAGTGGACGCACGCTTGGCACGGTCGAAGAGAATTTCGTGTCCCGGCTTCGCGCCGGGGATGTCTTCACGTTCGGCGGACGCACCCTCGAATTCGTACGGGTGCGCGATCTCACAGCCTGGGTGCGGAAGACGACCAGGAAGAGCGGGCTGGTGCCACGCTGGTCGGGCGCACGCCTGGCGCTGTCGAGCGAGCTGGCCCACGCGGTGCGGGCCCGGCTCGATGCCGCGCGTCAGGGCGTGTACGACGGTCCGGAGATGAGCGCGGTGCGGCCGATTCTCGAGCTGCAGGCCCAGTGGTCCCGGCTCCCCGCCGCCGATGAGCTGCTCATCGAGCGGGTGAAGACGCGCGAAGGCCATCACCTGTTCTTCTATCCGATCGAAGGACGGCTGGTCCACGAGGGGCTCGCGGCGCTCTTCGGCTACCGGATCGCACAACTCGGCCCGATCACGTTTACACTCGCGGCCAACGACTACGGCTTCGAGCTGCTGTCATCGGATTTGGCGCCCCTCGAGGCCGCCATCGAGGCGGACCTCTTCTCGAGCGCGCATCTGCTGCACGACATTCCCGCCAGCCTCAACGCGGCGGAGCTGGCGCGGCGCCAGTTCCGGGAGATCGCGCGCGTGGCCGGCCTCATCTTCACCGGCTATCCCGGCTCCATCAAGACGGTGAAGCAACTGCAGGCGTCGAGCGGACTGCTCTACGATGTCTTCGCCCGCTACGATCCGGAGAATCTGCTGCTCTTTCAGGCCCACCGCGAAGTGCTGGAGCGTCAGCTCGAACAGAGCCGCTTGGGCCGCACGCTCGAACGGATCGCCGCGAACCGCGTCACGGTGGTGGAGGTCGAGCGGCCGACGCCGCTCGCCTTCGCGCTGCTGGTGGATCGCGCGCGCGAGCAGGTCACTTCCGAGAAGCTCACCGACCGGGTGCGGCGCATGGCGGCCCCGCTGGAGCGTGTCGCCGACGGGGAGGCGAAGCAGGCCAAGGCCGCGGCCGGTGGGAGGACGCGGTTCAGCCGAGGTGGCGCGCGCGGCTTCCGGAGCGGTGGATGAGCGAGGAGAGGTCGTCTGCGGGGTGGACCGCCGCCGTGCTCGCGGTCATCGTGGCCAAGCTGGCGGTGCACGCGGCCGTGCATCCGGCGTACGGCTTTCATCGCGACGAGCTGCTCTATCTCAGCATGGCCGATCATTTCGATCTGTTCCGGATGCAGTTCCCGCCGATGATCGCGATGTTCGGACGGCTCGCGAACGCGATCGGTGCTGGCCCGGACGGTCCGCTCACCGCGGTCCGCGCCATCGCAGCCCTCGCCTCGACGCTTCTCCTCCTCTTTACCGTGCTGCTTGCCGGTACCATGGGTGGCGGCGGCCCCGCACGCCTGCTCGCCGCCGCGGCCGTGCTCGCCGCGCCCGTCTTTCTTCGCGCCGGGACGCTGTTGCAGCCGGTCGTGCTGGAACAGCTCTGGTGGACTGCCGCCGTCTACGCCTTTGCCCGCCTGCTCGCCGGCCGTGACCGGCGATGGTGGGTCGGGGTCGGCCTCGCGCTCGGCCTCGGCGCGCTCACCAAGTTCAGCGTCGCATTTCTCGGCGTCGGACTCGCCGCCGCGACAATCGCGTCCCCGCTCCGCATCGATCTGCGCAGCCGCTGGCCCTGGCTCGCGCTCGCCCTGGGCGCGGTGCTCGCTATTCCCAGCGTCACCGGACAGATCGCCTGGAGCTGGCCGTTCTTCGCCCAGATGGCCGCGCTCAAAGCGGCGCAGCTCGCCCGGGCCAGCCGCCTCGACTTCGTCACCGGCCAGCTCACGATGCTCGGCAGCGCGGCTCCGGTCGCCCTCGCGGGGTTGATCGCGCTCATCGCCTACCGCAGGCTCGCTGCCTTCCGCGCGCTCGCCGTACTCTATCTCGTCGCCGCCGCGCTGCTCCTCGCGGGGCATGCCAAGGAGTATTATCTCGCGCCGCTTGCCCCGCTCCTTCTCGCCGCGGGAGCGGTGGGGCTCGGCCGTCTTCCGCGCATTCCGTACGCATTGTTGCTCGTCGTCGTCCTTGCCGGCGGTGCGGCGCTCGTCCCGATCGGCACCCCGGTGCTGCCGCCCGCGTCCATGGCGCGGTACGCCGCCCGCCTCGGCATCACCCGTACGCTGAAAACCAACACCGGGGCATCGCTGCCGCTGCCGCAGGACTACGCCGACATGATCGGTTGGGGACCCATGGTCGACGCGGTCGGGGCCGTCTATCGCGCGCTGCCACCCGACGAACGCCGGCGCGTCATGATCTTCGCCGGCAACTATGGGGAGGCCGGCGCCCTGCAGGTGCTCGGCACCCGGCGCGGGCTGCCCGAGCCGATCAGCGTGGCGGGAGACTTCTTTCACTGGGGACCAGGGATGTTGCCCGGCGAGATCCTCATCGCGATCGGGGCCCCGCGCGATCGGCTGCTGCGGATCTACGGCCGGTGCGACCAGCGCGGCGTGTTCGACCACCCGTGGATGGTCGACGAAGAGCATCACAGTCCGATTCTCGTCTGCCGGGATGCACGTCAGACGCTGCAGCAGCTTTGGCCCCGCATCGGCCCGCAATGGGGCTGATCCGCCGGGCCTCACGCGGACTGTACTCGCCGACGTCAGGTATAGTAGACCCGCCTGGTCGGACTCTGGAGCGGACCCGCGCTCGCACGGTGCGTAAGTTTGGTCGGGCCGGCGCCTTGGCTGGCCAAGCTCGCAAGATTGCCGGCTCCCTCTGATCAGCACCTGGCTTTCACCGGCGAGAGTGGGCTCGAATGTTCGTGTCAATGCGGAGCCGACGGCGGCTCCGGCGATCGAGGAGTAGAGCGCCGATGCCCAGCCGCGGCAACCTGAACGTCCCACGCAGCTCGGCCGCGTGAGCGCCGAGCGCGGCGCGGCCCTGCGGCTTTCGGTGATCGTGCCGGTCTATAATGAGGTGCGGACGGTCGCGCACCTCGTGGAGCGGGTGCGGGCGGTGCCGCTCGACGTCGAGATCATTGCCGTTGACGAAGCATCGACCGACGGCTCCGGTGCCATCATGGACGACCTCCAGCGGAGCGGCGGCACCGACGTCGTGGTCCACCATCCGGTGAACAGGGGCAAGGGCGCCGCAATCCGGTCCGGAGTCGCGGCCGCAACCGGGGATGTGATTGTGGTGCAGGACGCCGATCTCGAGTACGATCCCGCGGAGTTCCCCCATCTCCTCGCGCCGATCCTGGCGGGGAAGGCCGACGCCGTCTTCGGCTCGCGCTTCCTCGGCGGAGACCGCCGGGTGCTGTATTTCTGGCACACGGTCGGCAACCGCTTCCGGACGTTGATTCGAACATGTTCTCGAATCTCAACCTCACCGACATGGAGACGTGCTACAAGATGGTCCGGACGCCGATCATGACATCGCTGGTCCTGACCAGTGACCGGTTTGGTTTCGAACCGGAGATCACCGCGCGCCTCGCGCAAGCCGAGGCCCGGATCTGGGAAGTCGCGATCTCGTATTCGGGGAGGACCTACTCCGACGGAAAAAAAATTACCTGGCGCGACGGCGTGGCGGCGATCTGGCACGTCCTGCGGTTCAACGCTGGTCTACGCACGAGTCTCGCGCAACTCGTACATGCAGCAGTTCTGGGCCAGTGCGTTCTTCGACTTCACCGCACCAGGAGAGGCGCATCACTCGTGGCGCCTGCTGGGCCGTGCGGTGCGCCAGATCCTGCTCGGAGCGACCCCGGCGCTCGGGTGGAACAGCTCGCGCACCTTGGAGTCGGTGCTCACCGGGGTGGTGCTCGCCACCGTGCTGCTCGGTG
>JACDDX010000171.1 GCA_013816685.1 Gemmatimonadales bacterium | reverse complement strand
GAACCCGTCCAACCCGTAGTGACGCAGCTTGGCTGCCGCCCCGCGCCGGGTGTTTCCGGTGAGGAGCAGCGAACAGGCGTGCGGCTCGTGTGCCAGGCGCTCCAGGATATCGCGGACATGCGGCAGCACGCGCCCGGCTCGACGCGGCAGTGCCTCGGGGAGATGACCTTCGTAGCGTGAAACCAGTGCCGCGACCAGATTCGCGTCGGGGTCGGCCTTGCCCACGACGTCGGTCAGCAGTCGCCGAGCGATGCCGTAATCGGGGTGACCGGCGGTGTCGAAGGTCGAGAGATCGGCCTCGCGACCCGTGACGGCGCGCAGCGCATCCTGCCAGGCGTAGATGCCCGCGCGCGCGGTGACGAGCAGCGTTCCGTCGATGTCCCAGAAGACCAGCACTAGTCGCCCCAGCCGGGACCGAGCGCGGTGAGCACGTCCGCACTGATCCCCTCCGCGTCGAGTCGATGGGCCCGGAGCACCTCGTCATTCTGTCCGCAGGCCGGGATGTCTCGCACGCCCAGGCGCACCACTCGGCCATGATAACCGAGCTCGACGAGACTGGCGGCCAGCATCTCCCCCTGCCCGCCCGCGACGTAATGATCGTCGATCGTGACGACCGCGCGCGCGCCCTCCACAGCGGCGGCCAGCCACTCCTCCTCCACCAGGTTGAGCCACGGCAGGTTGACCACCCGCACCCCGATTCCGGCACGGTCGCGGAGCACGCCGGCGGCCCGAACCGCTTCGCCCAGCATGACCGGCCCGTAGGCGAACATCACGACAGCGCCGCCTTCGGTCAGCGCCACACCCCGGCCGCGGACGAGTCGGTAATCGGCGGGAAGGGTGAACGGCACCGTCCAGGGTACGGAAAAGAGCCGCAGGTAGCAGCTCCCCGCAGACTCCTCCAGGCAGTACGTCACTGCCAGGTCGACCTCGGCGTCGCAGGACGGCTGCAACATCTCGAGCCCCGGCGTGCCGCCCAGGGCCGCGATGTCCCGCACCGACTGATGCGAGTGGCCAGGTCCGCCGGGCAGGAGACCCGCCAGCGAGCCGACGTAGACGATCTTCCGCCGCTCCGTGGCGTTGTTGTAGATCTGCTCGTTCGGTCGGGTGGACAGGAAGCAGGCGAACGAATGCACCACCGGCAACGCGCCTCCCAGCGCGAGGCCACCGGCCTGCGAGACCATGTCCTGCTCCGCGATCCCGCACTCGACGAAGCGATCGGGAAACCGTTCGGCAAACGGAATCAGACCGGTGTCCAGCACCAGGTCCGCGTCGAGCGCCACGATGCGGGGATCGCGCTCTGCGTGCGCCACGAGGGCCCGGGAGTACGCCGCGACGAGACGCTGGGGATCCCGCGGCGCGGGTCGGGGCGGACGCTCGCGTGTCGCCGTGGCGAGTGGCTTGGCGTTCGCGGCCGCGAGCAGCCCGTCGATCTGTCCCACCAATTCGGCGGCCGCGCGCGAATAGCTCTCATCGTCCGGCGCGCCGCTGTGAAAGCGGTAAAACCGTTCGCCGTCGCCGAGACTGGTGTGCTCCATGAAGGAAACGCCGCGGCCCTTCACCGTATCGGCGATGATGACCTTCGGACGATCGCCGACGGCCCGGAGCGTGGTGAACGTCCGTTCGAGCGCCTCGAGATCGTGGCCGTCGCAGCGGACGGCGTGCCAGCCGAAGGACTCAAACTTCCGGACCAGATCGCCGAGGTCGCTGGTCGAGCGCACCCACGTGTCCGACTGAATCTTGTTGTGGTCCACGATGGCGGTGATGCCGCCCATCCCGGCGCTGGCGGCCGAAGCGAGCGATTCCCAGAGCTGGCCTTCCTGCAGCTCGCCGTCGCCGGTGAGCACGAAGAACCGGCCTGTTCGTCCGGCGAGGCGGTTCGCACGCAGCATCCCTTTCGCCTTGGAAATGCCCATACCGAGGGGTCCGGTGTTGGTCGCCATGCCTGGCGTGCCCACGTCGGGGTGTCCGGGCAGGCCCCCGAGCCGGCGGAGTTCGTGCACCTGATCGAACGGCAGCAGGCCGAGTCCGAGCAGCACGGCGTAGAGACCGGGCACGTCGTGTCCCTTGGAGGAAAAGAACACGTCCCGGTCGGCGCCGGCATCATCTGCCCGCACGCCGCGCATCTCCTCGAGGTAGAGCCAGGACACGATGTCGAGGCTGCTGAAGCTGCTGCCGATGTGACCCGAGCCGGCACGCGCGATCATGTAGAGCGTGTTGAGCCGGGCGCAAGCGGCGAACAGGCGGACGCGGTCCGCCGGCGGGATCGGCAGCGCGAGCACGCGATCGAGCTCGGGTTTCGCAGCGAAGACCAGATCCGGCATGCTAGAGCGCTTCCGCCAGCTCACCATGCCACGGAGCAGCCGATACCGGCGGCAACATCGCCTCGCGGGTCGCGATCAGATGCTCGGCATACCACCAGTCGCGCGGCTCGTTCACGTCGAGCCCTTCCGTCCCATCGGTAATGAACGGCACGATCCGGGTGCCCGCGATCGTGCCGGTCTCGCGCACCGTGCGGGTCCAGGCGATTTCGAGACTCGCGTTCTGGACGTAGGTCTCGGGCAGCGCCTGATAGGGCATGCTGTGCCACGGCGGGTGCATCGGCCCGCCGGACAGCAGCGGCGTCAGCCGGCCGTCATGTAGGGTCCACATCTTTCCCGGATGCTGCCGGCAGCGCTCCACCGCGCGCAGCGAATCGACGTCCCGCGCCTGGCCGAAGACCGACCAGGCGCGACGGATCGTGTCCGCTCGGCGGAATGGGCTCGTCGGCCGCAGCAGGGCGAAGCTCTCGTAGACGGCGCCGGCTTCCCGGAGCCGGTCGAGCGCATGTGTCACCCATCCGATGTCGGGAGCCAGGTCGCCGGCAAACTCCGCCGGGCGGAGGAACGGCACTCGCGCACCGTAGTGCCGGGCGATCGCCGCGACGTTGGCCGAGTCGGTGGACACGATGACGTCGGAAACGATTCCGCTCTCCACCGCGGCGGCGATGGTGTAGGCGAGCAGCGGGTGGCCTGCCAGCGGACGCACGTTCTTGCCCGGGACCCGTTTTGACCCCGAGCGCGCGGGCACCAGCGCGACGCACCGGCCAGTCACCGGCGGATCAGACGGCACGTGGATCGTGGTTGACGTATATCGTCTTCCAGTCGGAATAGACGTCGAGCACTTCGGTGCCGGCTTCGCGCCAGCCATTACCCGAGGCGCCGAGTCCGCCAAAAGGCATGTGGGGCTCGCTGCCGTAGGTCGCGCCGTTCACGACCGCGACGCCAGCGCGAACCTGCGCGAGGAAGGTCATCGCCCGGTGGATGCTGGCCGTGTGTATCGAGGCTGTGAGGCCGTAGGGGGACGCATTGGCCAGTTCGAGTGCCTCCTCGAAATCGCGTACCCGGTACAGCACCGAGATCGGACCGAACAGCTCCGTCCGCGACACGGCAGCGTCCGGCGCGGCATTCTCGAGCAGCGTCGGGGCCATGTAGTAGCCGCCGTCGTACCCCGTGCCGGAGAGTCGTGCGCCACCGGTAAGCACCGTCGCGCCGGCCGACCGCGCCGCCTCCACCGCTCGGCACATGTCGTCGAGCTGACCCTCGTTGATCACCGGACCGAAATCGTCCTGATCGCCGGGGCCGATTCGAAGGCTAGCCACCCGCCGCAGCAGACGGGTGCGGAATTCGTCGTAGACGCTGTCGAAGACCAGGAGCCGGCTCCCCGCGGCGCAGCGCTGACCGGCGTTGCTGAAGGCCGACAACACGGCCGACTCCACGGCCGCGTCGAGGTCGGCGTCGTCCGCCACGACGAGCGGATTCTTCCCTCCGAGCTCGAGGCAGACCTTGGCGAGTCGCTCGCCGGCAGTCTTCGCGATCCAGCGTCCCACGGCCGTCGACCCGGTGAAGCTCACCAGATCGACGTCCGGCGACTCGACCAGCGGCGCACCGGCCTCCTCGCCAAGGCCGTGCACGACGTTCAGCACTCCCGCGGGCAATCCCGCTTCCGCGGCGATGCGGGCGAAGGCCCACGCGCTGAGCGGCGTGTCTTCCGACGCCTTGAGCACCGCGGCGTTGCCGCAGAGGAGCGCGGGGAACACCTTCCAGGCCACGTTCGCGATGGGTGTGTTGGCGGCGATGATCAACCCGGCAACGCCGAGCGGCTGCCGGATGGTGAGCGCCGCCTTGTGGGCGACGGCGCTCGTGGTGGTCCGGCCGTAGAAGCGGCGGCCCTCCCCCGCAATGAACAAGCCCATCTCGATCGCCGCACCGGTTTCGCCCCGCGCGTCCTTGAGCGACTTGCCGGTCTCCTGGGCTACCAACTCCGCAATTTCCTCCCGACAGGCCCGGAGGCCGAGCCCGATCTCTCGCACGAGGTCACCGCGGCTGACCACCGTGGCCTCGGCCCAGGTCCGCTGCGCCCGCCGCGCCGCGGCGATGGCGGAGTCGACATCGGCCCGGCGACTGCGCGCGACCGTCGTGAGCAGGCGGCCGGTCGCGGGCGCCCGCTTGTCGAAGCGCGCACCATCGCAGGCGCCGACCTCGTGGCCGTCGATGAAATTGGGAACAGTGTCGGGAATGCGGAGATCGGGCATCTGCGTTCGGCCTGAGGGTGAACTCACCAGGCCGTGAACCCGCCGTCCACGCGGAGCTCGACG
>JACDDX010000170.1 GCA_013816685.1 Gemmatimonadales bacterium | reverse complement strand
GCCGGCCGGCGACTTCCACCTGGCGCTTCAGCGCCGACAGTGTGCGCGACTTCGCCTGGGCGGCCTCGCCCGAGTTCCGCTGGGACGCGAGCGCGTGGAACGGGATCCTGGTGCACACGCTGTATCGCCGCTCGGCGCCGGAGTGGACCGAGGCGAACCGGATGGTGCGCGAGGGACTGCGGTACTACAGCACTCAGTGGTATCCGTATCCCTACCCGCACATCACCAGCGTCGAAGGCCCCATCGAAGGCATGGAGTACCCGATGATGACCTTCGATCCGCGCGCGCCCAATCGCGAAGAGCGGCAGTGGGTGCTCGCCCACGAGCTCGGTCACCAGTGGATGCCGATGATCGTTGGCAGCAACGAGCGATTGTACCCCTGGATGGACGAGGGGTTCAACACCTTTATCGATCTCGCGAACGCGCGCCGCTACTTCAACGGGACCGCGTATGGCGACACGATCGAGATCCACCCGCTGCACCTACAGCCCGAGCACGCCGTGCCCGGACGCGAGCAGCCCATGAGTACGCGGCCGGTGGAGTCCCACGATCTCTTCTGGACCGGCTATCAGAAACCCGCGCTGATGATGCAGACGCTCCGCTACGAAGTGCTCGGCCCGGCACGCTTCGATCACGCGTTCCGGACCTATCTCCGCGCGTGGGCCTTCCGCCACCCGGCCCCGGCCGACTTCTTCCGGGTCATGCGCGACGCCTCCGGCATGGATCTCGATTTCTTCTGGCGCGAGTGGGTGTACGGCACCGACCGGCTGGATCAGGCGGTGGATTCGCTGTCGTCGGCCGGGGGACAGCGTCGGGTGTTCCTGTCCAACCGCGGCACCATGGCGCTGCCGCTGGAGATGAACATCCTCTATGCTGACGGCGACTCCGCCAGGGTGCGCCTGCCGGTCGAGATGTGGAACCTCGGCGGGCAGTTCGCCTGGCGGGTGCGAAACGGCAAGATCATCCGTCGGGTGGTGGTGGATCCGCGGCGGGTACTGCCGGATGTGAACCGGACGAACAACGTGCTGGAGCGACCCGCGAACTAGCCGCGTGCCCTTCGGATCAGGAGCAGGTCGGCGATATTGTCGCGAGTGAGCAACCCGACGAGCGTGCCCCGTCCATCCACGACCGGCAGCGCGGGCAGGCCGCTGGTGCGCAGCCGTTCCATCGCGTCGGCGAACGGGAGCGTCGGCGGCACCGTGGGCGCCGATGCGGTCATCGCCTCCTGCACCGTAGAGCCTGCCCCGCGGAGCGAGAGCCCGCGGATCAGGTCATCGCGCGTCAGCAGCCCCTCCGTACGCCCCAGGTTGTCCACGACCGGAAACTCGCGCTGTTCGCCCGCCAGCAGCAGCTCGGCGGCCTGCGCCAGCGTGGCGAAAATCGGAATCGTCCGGAAGTCGGTGACCATCATCTGCTGGACCCGCAGCCCCTGGCCCGCTAGCCGGGTCTCGACCGACGTGGCTTCAGTCCCGGCGCCGATGAACACGAACACCGCCACCAGCACCAGCAGCGGCAGCTGCTCGCTGAAGGCATAGAGCCCGCCCGCCACCGCCAGTCCCTGACCCAGCGTCGCCGCGATGCGCGTGCCCCGCACCAGTCCGAGCTTCCGGGCGAGCAGCGAGCGCAACACCCGGCCGCCGTCCATGGGAAAGGCGGGGATCAGGTTGAAGGCGAGGAGCACCACGTTGGCCCACATGAGCTGCGTCGCGAATGGCACCGGGCCGAACTCGGGGTTGCGGAGAGTCGGATCGCCGTTGGTCAGGAGGATGCCGAGGTAGAGCAGGACCGCGATCGCGAGCGTCACCGCCGGTCCGCCGAGCGCGATACGCAGCTCCTGCTTCGGATCATCGGGGATGCGCTCGAGACGGGCAACGCCGCCGATCGGCAGCAGAATGACGTCGGGCGTGCGTACCCCGTAGCGCCGGGCGGTCAGGATGTGACCGAACTCGTGCAGCAGGACGCAGACGAAGAGCCCGACGATGAACAGCGCCCGTACCACCGCGGTGGACAGACCGCCCTCGAGATAACCGACGTAGCCCCAGTAGGCCGGCAGAAGCAGGAAGGTGGCGTGCACCTTGATCGCGGTGCCCGCCACCTGTCCGATCGTGTATGCCCATCGCATTGTCGAGCTGCCTCCCGCCGCCCTCGGCCGTGAACGGGAAACATAACCGGTCGCGACTACATCACTCTCAATCCCAGCCCCGGCGTCGTGGTGCGCTCGACCGCGGCTGACGGCGCTTCGACTGCTGCTTCGGCCACCGACGGCAGAAGCTGCCCGTCACTTACCTGGCGCTCGGCCCAGAGCGCCATGGTGCGCTGAAAGATGATCTGTGCGTCCACCGCCGGCAGGCTGAAACTCCGCACGTAGTGCATGATCGCCTCGTCGGGCGTGGCGTCCGCCACGAGCACCTGCGCGGTCTCGTAGGCCATCCCGACGTGAGTCGCGGCCAACGCTTCGTCCGAGACGCAGGCGGCGAGGCGGCAGGCGAGGTTGGTCTCGTCGGTAGAGTGGGCGCGGCGGCGGAGGGCGTCGAACATCTGGTCTGGCCGGAGTGCGCTCCACGAGCTGAAGCGCGGATCGGTCTCACCCTCCGCGTCGGCGGCATCGCCGAGCAGCGGCGCGAGTGCGATCAGAGCCCGGGCCCGAACGCCCGGCTCCATCGTCGCGGGCACGCCGACTTCGCGAAAGTAGCGTTCGAAGGCATCGTCGGGGGGCATGCGGGTGCTGAGGCGACGGACGAACTCCACGGCCTGGAGGCGGTAGGCCTCGGACAGCGCCTCGAAGGCCCGGGCAAAGACGACCTGCAGACGGCGGCGGCTGCGCGGGGAGAAACGACGGGCGGCGATCATTCCGGTCGTGGCCATGGCACCTCCTGGGATTCCGAGCCTGCTGCAAGCTGCTGCGATGTGTTCTGCGGGGCGGAGGCGTCGGGAGCGAGCGGCGTGCCGTCAACGATGGCGATCGGCCATTGCCGGAAGCCCCGCGGCTGGAAGCGATTGCACTGGCGTCCGGCGTGGCCCGGAACCGACCGGGCGGGAACGGTGTGGGAGGGACGCTACCCCGGCGTGGGGGGAGCCGCCTCAGCGGCGGTCGTCCAGCAGTGCCTGGGCCGCCCGGCGGCCCGAGGGGACGGCTCGGTTGATCGACGGGTCGGCCACGAACTCGCCTCGTGCCGGGCTTCCGGGTACACCGTCAGGAACACCTGGAATCCCCGATCGAGGAGGAAGCCGTCGACGGCGTCGGTGCGCGCCCGGCCGCCCGCCGCAACGGATTCTTCGATCGAATTGGAGCGTCAGCCCCCCGCGGACCAGCTCGCCGGCACAGGCCAGCCCGGCCAGGCCGGCGCCGGCCACCACCGTGGGAAGATCGTTCGGCATGAGCGCTAGTCTAGCCGTTTCCCGCTACGCCGCCCCGCGCCCATCGCGGCGCTTTGATCGCTCCCCGATGGCCATTACAATGGCCATGACGGACATCATCTCTTTGGCTACACCCGGAGCCCGCCATCACCGCTATCGTCTCGCCCCCGGTCTGGACCGTCAAGGACGCCGAGAAGCTGTACAACATGAGCGGCTGGGGTCTGGGGTACTTCCGGATCAATGCCGCCGGCCACGTTGCCGTGCATCCCGACGGCGGGCGCAAACGCGGCGTCGACCTCTTCAATCTCGCCATGGACCTTCATGCCCAGGGGGTCGGGCTGCCACTGCTCCTGCGCTTCTCCGACATCCTCAAGAGCCGCATCGAAGCGCTCTCGGGAGAGTTCCGGAGCGCGATCAAGGAGTTCGGCTACGAGGGCACCTACACCACCGTGTACCCGGTGAAGGTGAACCAGCAGCGGCACGTGGTGCAGGAGATCGTGGAGTTCGGCGCCCCGCACGGCGTCGGGCTCGAGTGCGGCAGCAAGCCGGAGCTGCAGGCGGTGCTCGGCCTCGACGAGAGCGCCAATCACCTCATCGTGTGCAACGGGTACAAGGACGAGGAATTCATGCGGCTGGCCCTCATGGGCCAGAAGGTTGGGCATCCCGTCATGCTGGTGCTGGAGCAGCTCAACGAATTGGACGAGCTCCTGCGGGTGGCCGACGACATGGGGGTGGCGCCCACGGCAGGTGTCCGGATCAAGCTTGCGACCGAAGGGTCAGGGCGGTGGGCCAAGAGCGGGGGCGAGCGCAGCAAGTTCGGACTCGGCGCGGTCGAGCTGATGAAGCTGCTCGACCAGCTCGACCGCCTGGGCCGGAAGGACATCCTTAAGCTGGTCCACTTCCATCTCGGCAGTCAGATCACGGATATCCGCCACGTGAAGGCCGGGCTCGAGGAGATCGGCCGGTATTACAGCGAGCTGCGTGCACTGGGCTTCGACATCACCCACGTGGACGTCGGCGGCGGCCTCGGTGTGGATTACGACGGGTCCCGTTCGACCCGGCCGGCCAGCATGAATTATTCGATGCGCGAGTACGCCAACGACGTGGTGTACACCATCGGCACGGTCTGCCGGACCGAGGGACTGCCGATGCCGCACCTGATCTCGGAATCGGGCCGCGCGCTGACCGCGCACCATTCCCTGCTGCTCGTCAACGTGATCGACGTCGAGTCCCAGGTCGAGCCGGTGGCGCCGCCCTTGCGCGCGGAGCCACACCCGATGCTCGTGGAGCTCACGGAG
>JACDDX010000169.1 GCA_013816685.1 Gemmatimonadales bacterium | reverse complement strand
GTGGACCTGCTGCTCTCCGACGTCGTGATGCCGCGGTTGAACGGTGTGCAGCTGCTGGAGCGGGTGTCCGTCAAGCATCCGCGGCTGCCCTGTATCCTGATGTCCGGCTACGCCAACACCCAGCTAGTCGATCTCGGCATCGCCAGTCCGTGCGCGATCCTCGCCAAGCCGTTCTCGGCCGAAGCGCTGATCGGGGAAGTGCGGCGCTGCCTGCCGTCGAAGTCGGACTAGATTTTTTCGGAGGCGCGCATGACCATCCCGCAGCCCGAACCGCATCTCCCGCCGAATCCTGACCCCAGCGATCCGTCGCGCCGACCGGACGTGAACCCCGAGCCCCGTCCCTCGCCCCGGCCCGACGTCATCCCCACGCCCAATCCCGAGCCCCGGCCCCAGCCGCTCGATCGGCGTTAGCCCCCCGGGTCAGCTCCCCCGGCGCCGGCCTCAGCGTCCGGCGCCGAGCACCGAGCCATTCGGATCCGCCTCGACCGGCGTCGCCTCGGGGACGTCGATCGTGGCACGGCCGCCGGGCATCTCGATCCTCCGAAGCCTCGCGCCCACCCGCACCTCGACCGGCATCGGGAATGGCAGCGCGCCCGGCACCTTCCAGCTGAGGTCGGTTCGCGCGCCGCCCCGCGTGACGACCAGCGCGGGCGCCTCCGCCTGACGCACATACACGTCGAAAAACCAGTTGAGATCCCGCCCGGCGATCCGGCTTGCGAGCCGCACGAAGTCGTCGGTTGTCGCGAAGCGGCAGCGGCAGGCGTCGTTGATGACCGGCACGGGCGGCTCGGGGTCGGTCCACTGGTGGAGCAGCGTGCGGAAGCGGGCATCGCCCATCAGGTAGCGGAGCGAGTGCAGCACCCATGCGCCCTTGTAGTAGATGTCGCCCGAGTAGGCCTCGTCGATGGTGCGCGGGCCCCGGGCCGCGATCGGAGCGTGGTTCTGGATCCGGCTGCCCATGATCCGCATCAGCTCGCGCGCTTTGGCCCGACCCAGCCGTGCCTCGGCGTAGAGCGGCTGCATGTACTGAGCGAACGCCTCGTGCAGCCAGATGTCGGAGAAATCGGGTGGCGTGAGCATGTTGCCAAACCACTCGTGGGCGAGCTCGTGCTCGTGCAGCGCGTCAAAGCCCCAGTCGATCTGCGCCATCGCATCGTCCCGGAAGCCGGCGCCGTAGGCGATGAGGCTCTGGTGCTCCATCCCCAGAAACGGGGCCTCGGCGACACCGTACTTGTCGTGACGGAACGGATAGGGGCCGAGCAGCCGTTCGTAGAACCGGAGATGGTCCAGAAACTCGGGCAGTGCCGCACGGGCCTTGGCGGAGTCGTCGGGGAGCGCCCAGAAGGTCACGGGAATCGTATCGCCCGCCACACTCGCCTGCGCGGTCGTCAGCGCCGCATACGGGGCGACATTCACGGTGACCGCGTAGTTGTTGATCGGGGTGGAGACGAACCAGTGGTGGGTCCGGGTCCCGTCGCCATTGGCGGTGACGCCGCGGGAGCGACCGTTGCTCACCGCGGTGAGCGCCGCGGGGACGCTGAAGTGGAGCGCCATCGAGTCGGGCTCGTCGGACGGGTGGTCCTTGACCGGCCACCAGAGGTCGGCGCCGAACAATTCGCAGGAGACGGCGATCCAGGGTGCGCCCTGCCGGGTGCGGGACCAGATGAACCCGCCGCCACCGCCCGGGCCGGTGCGGGGCCGGCCGCGATAGTCGATCCGTGCGGCGATGCGCTCGCCGGGCTGCAGCGTCGGCGTCTCGATCCAGAGCTGGCCGCCGCGGCGCTCGACCGGCATGCGCGCGCCGGGCGAGCCGTCGAGGTTGAGCGCGGTCACCGATCGCACGGTGAACACCGTGTCGAGATCGAGCACCAGTCGGTCGAGCGGCTGCACCACGCGCGCGACGATGCTCAGCGACCCGGCGATGGTGCTGTCGGCCGGATCGATGCGGAGGGCAAGGTCATAGAATGACACGTCGTACGAGGCCTGCTCGGGCGAGAGCGGTCCGCCGGAGATGTCGGGGGGTCGCTGGGCGCGGGCCCGGGACGAATCGAGCATCAGCAGCACCAGCGCGACGGGCATCACCAAGACCCGGAATGGGCGATATAGTTGGAAAGGGACGCGCACCTGTCACCTCGGGTTCGAGTTCGGGATTCCCGCGATCCATCCCACGCCCTCCGGAGAGGAGCCGCCGTATGCTACACCCGGTACCCATGCGCCGTCGTGCCGAGGCCGCGCTCACGCTCGCCGTGACGCTCACGCTCGCCATTCCCGCGTCGCTGTGGGCGCAGTCGTCGGCCAGTATCGAACGCGCCGCGCCGCACTGGCCCGATCCCGTGCTCGACCGCCGCTACCAGTGCCAGCCCGGCTCGACCGCCGCGCGCAGAGCCGGCGCCGTGGATGAATCCCGCGCGGCCGTGACGCTCTGGCTGCCGGGCGTGCGCGAAGCGCAGACCGATGGCGGATGTCTCCGGCTCACGGTGGACGGCGCTGGCTCGGCACGGCTGGCAGCGCTGGCGCTTCGGGGAGTCGGGGTGTCCAGCCGGTCGCTGCGGCTGGACGTGGTGAAAGCGACCTGGACCCGCAGCTGATCGGGGCGCAGGGTAGATCCGAAGCGGGGATCCCCTACATTCTCAGCGTCTTCCAGATTTCTGTGAGAGGGTGACGACCGAACTCCGCGAGCAGATCCAGACGGCATTGGGCGACGCCTACACCATCGAGCGCGAGCTCGGCGGTGGCGGCATGTCGCGCGTGTTCCTCGCCCATGAGACCGCCTTGGGCCGCCGCGTCGTGTCGGAGGAAGAGCTGCTGGCCACCGTCACCAAAGATGACAAGCTGGGACAACTCGTCGCGCAGGTGCTGCGCCTGGAGCGGGCTCGCGCCCAGCAGCAGGGCCGCGGTCGCGCGGAGCGGACGCATGGGACGTCTCCGGGAAATTGCCGATCGAAGGATGTTTCGGTGGACGGCGGCAAGTTTACCCGGGCGACCGCCCCACGGCAGCGGCAGCGAGCGACCCTGTGAGCGACCGCACTGCGACCGCTGCTCCGGCCCGGTAAGTATCCGCCACCGACAGCGGTCGACTCCCGGCCTCCGTCCCCCACCGTTCTCCGAGTGTGCCGAATGGATTCGCCTCGTATCATCCCGGCCCACTGGGCGCCGCCGCTCCTCAGCGTGATGCGCATGGTCGCGGCGTTCCTGCTCCTCCTCCACGGGACGCAGAAGCTCTTCGGGTTCCCCGCTGGTGACCAGCCGTCGCAGCCCGTCCCGCTCATCTCCCAGATGGGCCTGGCCGGAGTGGTCGAGACTTTCGGCGGCCTGCTGCTGCTCGTCGGGCTCTTCTCGCACGTCGTCGCATTCATTCTCTCGGGTGAGATGGCGGTCGCCTATTTCCAGGCGCACTTCCCCAACGGGTTCCTCCCGATCGTCAACCACGGCGAGCTGCCGGCGCTCCTCTGTTTCGTCCTCCTCTACCTCGCCGCCGCGGGCCCCGGACCGTGGAGTCTCGACGCGCTCCGCTGGCGCCGCCCGCGCGGAACGCTGTGAGGTCAGATTTGTCCTCCGTCAACCCAAACACGTCCGCCTCGCGCACCGATTCATAGCCACAGGCGCGGGGCCATGCCCGAGGAGTTCGCATGCCGCCGCGCCTCGGTCCGATGCTGCTCGTCTCCGCGCTCGCCCTGCTGCCTCCAGCGGTGGCGACCGCCCAGTTCCGGCTGCCGAAGATCGGCAAGAAGGCCGAAGACAAGGTCGCCGCCAGAACGACCCCGCCGCCGACGTTCAACGATCGCACCCTGGAGATCACCGATCAGCGCGCCGACCAGCTCGTCAAGGGACTGCAGGCCGAATCGCGGGCGCTGGAGCAGGCCGACAAGGAGTTCAAGGGGAAGCAGGCAGCGTACGAGGAGGAAAACAAGCGCTATCCAGCCCAGCGCTCGGCCTACGACAACAAACAGAAGGCGTGGAAGATTGTCAGCAGCGGGAGGTGAAGCCGGTCGAGGCAGAGCAGCAGGCGAAGCTGGGCGCCGCGCAGCGGCAGGCCACCGGCGGCGCCACCGATGAGGAGTTCCGGGCGAAAATGGACAAGGTCGCCGAGCGGATCAAGAAGGCGCAGGCCGACGGCAACATGGACGAGGTGATGCGGCTGTCCGACTCGCTTTCGCGCACAATGGGGACGCCGATGGCGGCCGCGTCCGCCGAGGCGAGCACCAGAATGCAGGCTGCCGCCGGGAAGTGCGGTCTCGAGCCCAAGGCGCCAGGCGCCAATGAGCCCGAGCAGGGCGCAGCCCAACCTCGAGCAGATCGCGGCGGGCGCCACCGGCAGCGGCGGCAGCGCGCTGACACCGGAGCAGTACGCGATCATGGAGGAGCGGGCCGTCTACGCGATCGACCAGAAGGGCAAGCTGCGCTCCGAGGTCGGCTTCTCGACCGCCGAGGTAGCGGCCCTGAACAAGCGCGGTCCCGACATCGCCAGCGCCATGAAGTCGATCGGCGAGCCCGGATTCTAGACCGAGGCGTTCTGTGACCGGGTTCGGCGCTGGCCGCCTGCCGCTGGTGCTGCTGCTCTTGGGTCTCGCCGCCCCGCCGACGCTGGCGGTGCGGCTCGACGCAGGGTGGCGCGAGTGGTGGCGGGCCGATGCGGCGCCGGTGCGGTGGCCTGCACC
>JACDDX010000168.1 GCA_013816685.1 Gemmatimonadales bacterium | reverse complement strand
CGGCCGCGCCGCCCACTCAAGTGCCGGCTCGCGAGCCCGCGGCGTCCGCGCCTGCGACCCCGGCTGATGCCGACCCGGCGCCGGCACTCCCCAGCGGCGATCCGGCGCCGATTCCGTCCAGCACCGATACCGTACCCCGTCCCGCTGCGGCCCCACCGGCTGCGGCCCCACCGGCTGCGGCCCCACCGGCTGCGGCCTCGGTACCAAGCGCCGGTGGATCCGTGGACGAGGCTGCCCGCACCCTGCCTGCCGGCACCCGCGTGTCGGCGGCGCTATCGAACCTGATCAACTCTCGTCGGGATACCGCGGGCAAGCGGATTAGCGCGCAGGTGATGGACAACGTGAGCGACGCGCGCGGGCGGCTGGTCCTGCCGGCCGGGTCGCTGGTGCACATGACCGTCACGGCGCTGGCGCCGGCCAGGTCGCGAAGCGCGAACGACGGGAAACTCGCCTTCCGGGTCGATTCGATCGACATCAATGGCGTGAGCCGGGAGGTATCGGCCGAGGTGCAGGGTGTGCCCCACGAACTGCGCGGGCGCGGGGTGACGGCAGGCGAGGCGGAGAAGGTCGGGGTCGGGGCGGCTGCGGGCGCGGTGGCGGGACGCGTGCTCGGCGGCAACACGAAGGGTGCGGTGATCGGCGGCGTGGTCGGCGCGGCGGGCGGTGCCGTCGTCGCGCATCACACGGCGAGCCGGGATGTGATCGTCAAACCGCGCACACCCGTCGTCTTCGTGCTGACCGCGCCGTTTACCGTGCCTCCGCGATAGCGGCGAGCGGCGAGGCCGGCTGCTCGGTCGCCCACAGTGTCGTCACGGGCGCGGCCTGCTCCTCCCGAAGCAGGTCGGCCGCGACCGCCGCCTGCACCCGCTGCGACACCATCTGCGCCACAGCCTGCGGCAGCATGAACTCGTGAAGATAGAGTTCGGTCGTCTGGTCCACCGGCAGCGTGCCTCGCAGCACGCGCCCGATGTCCAGCACGTTCCGCGCATGGGTTTCGACCACCGCCTCCGCGGCGCGCGCACCGGCCAGCCGGGAGAGCTGAAGCGTGCGCGCCTCGTACCGGCGATGATCGCGCAGGTTGTCGAGCACGAGGTCGAGCCGGAGCCGCCGCCAGCCGCGGACCCGGCGAAGCTCGATCGGCGGCTGCAGCGCGGGCAGATCGAGTGAGGTCAGCGCCTGGGTCCACACGCTCTCGCGCATCGGCTCGGGCACCGCGGCGACGTCGAGGTAGAGACCGAGACCGCGGAGCGCGGACACCCGGAACGCGAATTCCACAACGAATCGCACCGCCTCCGCCGCGTGGGTGTCCGTCAGCGACCGCCACGATGCGGCGTAGGCGGTCCTCACGGGCAGGTGCAGCGCGGGCGGGATTTTCCGGAGTGACATCTGGCTGGGAACCGGCATAGGGGCGGCCGGGCAGGCAAGATCCGGTCCGGTCGCAAGTGATCTATTCGCGGCCGGGCGCCGGTTGCTGGGTACCGCATTTCGCACCCGGGCGTGCGGGTCGAGGCGTGCGGGTCGAGGCGTCCGGCAGCCTAGAGTTGTGAGTGCAGCACGCCGGCCAGCCGCTCCATCACCCGCTCGCGGAGCGGCCGTTCACGCCACTCTTGTAGCGTCACCTGGTGGGAATGGGCCCGGTCGGCGAGGAAGACGCGCGCCTGGGCTTTTCCAAAGACGGCGTCCAGCACATTCAGGTTGGCCTCGTCGTTGAGGCGGAACGATCGATCGTCGAAGTTCGTCGAGCCGACCGACACCCAGCAGTCGTCCACCACCATCACCTTGGTGTGGAACATGGTCGGCTGGTACTCGTAGATCCGGACACCGGACTCGAGCAGCGGTTCCCAGCGACCGCGCGACGCGCGGCGCACCACCTGCGCGTCGAGGATCGCACCGGGAACGATGATCTCGACGCTCACCCCGCGGCGCTGCGCGGCCGCCAGCGTGGCGACGGCAAGACTGTCGGGGACGAAGTACGCGTTGGAGATGCGAATGCTCCGCCGCGCGGATGCAATGGCCAGCAGGTACAGCAGCCGCATGCTGGCGCTGCCCTCGCCCGGGGAGCTGCGGAACGCCTGGGCGAACTCGGGTCCCACGGAGCGGAGCGCGGGGAAATACGAGTCGCCGTCCAGTACCCGTCCGCTGGTCTCGATCCAGTTGTCCATGAACGCGGCCTGCAGCTGCGCCACGACCGGCCCCTCGACTCGGAAGTGAGAGTCGCGCCAGTGATCGCGATCCTCGGCGTGACCCAGCCAGTGATCGGCCACACCAACGCCACCTGTGAAGCCGATCCGCCCGTCGACGATGAGGAGCTTCCGGTGCGTGCGGTTGTTGAGCCGGCTGAGACTGTACCACCTGATCGGACGGTACTTCACGACTTCCACGCCCGCTCGCTTCATCTGCTGCAGCGATTCGTCATCCATCTTCCCGGATCCGAGCCAATCCACCAACAGGTGCACCTTGACGCCGGCCCGTGCGCGCTCGGTCAGCGCCTCGGTGAACTCGCGTCCGACTTCCCCCGACCAGTAGATGTAGGTCTCGAAGGTGATGCTCCGTCTGGCGCCGTGGATCGCGGCCAGCATGGCGGGGAAGATCTGATCGCCGTTGAGCAGCCCGGTGACCTGGTTGCCGCCGACCACCGCCGGACCGAGCAGGTTGCCCATGGTGCGGACGAACTGGGAATCACCGGCTGCGTACAGCGGCACCGGCGCCTGCTCCAGACTCCGTCCCGAGGTGGTGAGGTTGAGATAGAGAACGAAGAGCGCCGCGGTGACCACGACCGATCCGGCGGCCCACAGGATACGTCGGCGCCACGTCCTCGCCATGCACAGGCTCCTCGAATTTCGCTCAGGGTCGGTTCCCGGTGTACGGTCTCCGGTTCTTCCGGATATGCCTCCGACAGCAAGAGGTTCGCCAGCCCGCTGCGGGCCGCCTGCGCGGGATGGAGAGCGCCCTAGGATGGCGTCAGGCTTCGACGACGTAAGCTTCCATTGCGAAGTACTCGGCCAGCCCCAGCCGGTCCAGGTCGGCTGCCGTACCCTTGTTCCGCGCCTCCACCCGCTGCCAGAATTCCCGCTCGTCCGGGCCTGGAAACGGGGCGGTATCCTTCTGCGACTGATGCTTGAAAATCGCCTGGATCTTGAGCCGGAGCTCCTCCTGTGACAGCGGCACGAGCCAGGTCGCCTCGGTGACCGGCCACTCCTGCCAGGCTCCCCGGTAGAGCCAGGTCTCGGGGCGTCGCCGGTCACCGGTGGCGTACTCCGCGAGCGCCCGGTCGATCGCTTCCTTGCACATCCGATGGGTGCCGTGCGGATCGCTCAGGTCGCCAGCGACGAAGACGAGGTCGGGTGACGTCTCGTCCAGCAGTGCCCGGACGATCGCCACGTCCGCCGGTCCGATCGGATCCTTCCGGACCTGGCCGGTGCGGTAGAAGGGCAGATCGAGAAAGCGGGCGGCCGACGGCGCGAGCCCGAGCACCTGGATGCCGGCAACGGCCTCCGACTCCCGGATCAGCCGCTTCACGTCCTGCACTTCGCCGATATCCACGTCGCCGGGGCGCTTCGCGGTGAGAAAGCGATCTACCTGATCCAGGAGCCCGCTGGCCGTGCCGTGGCCGATCCGGCGCTCCCGCGCGAGCCGGGCCAGAAAGTCGAGATGACGACGGACGTCGTGATCGAACACGGCGATGTTGCCGCTGGTCATGTACGCCACCGTGATGGCGTTGTCGTTCTCGACGAGCTTCCGGAGAATGCCGCCCATCGAGATGACGTCGTCGTCGGGATGCGGCGAAAAGCAGACGATGCGGGCGTTCCGGGGCAGTTTCGAGCGGCCGCGGATCTTGGCGCCGAGCCGGTTGAAGATCTCGCCGTTGAGCGCCCCCGGCGATTCGTAGCGCGCCACCAGGGACGAGAGGTGCCCCTCGGCGTAATCCCGCTGGGTGAGCTTGAGGATGCCCTTGGTGCTACGGCGGCTCAGCCACACCACTGCCTTCAGCGCCAGTTCGGTGGTCCAGGTCACCGGGCCGGTCAGCCACGGGGTGGCGATGCGGGTGAGGTACGCGGCCGAGGAAGGATCGAGATAGCACGTGGTGGCCGGGTGACGCTGTAGAAAGGTCGCTGCGACTTCGTGATCGACATCGCCTTCGACCGCGCGACGGACGATGTGCGCCTTGTGCTCGCCGGTGGCGAGGATGAGCACCTCGCGCGCCTCGAGGATGGTGGCGACCCCCATCGTCACCGCCTCGCGCGGGACGTTCTCCTCACCGAAGAAGTCGGCCGCGCCGTCCTTTCGGGTCACCAGGTCGAGGGTGACGAGGCGGGTCCGGCTCTCGACGCCCGAGCCGGGCTCGTTGAACCCGATGTGGCCGGTACGACCGATGCCGAGAAGCTGGATGTCGATGCCGCCGGCAGCGCGGATCGCCGCTTCGTAGCGGGCGCATGCGTCCGCCACCGCCTCGCGCGGCAGATCCCCGCGGGGGATGTGCACCTGGTCAGGCGGGATATCGAGGTCGTCGAACAGATGCTCCCGCATGAACCGGTGATAGGAGTGGGGGCTCCCCGGATCCATCGGGTAGTACTCGTCCAGATTGAAGGTGATGATGTGGCGAAAACTGAGTCCGTCCTCGCGGTGCAGCCGGACCAGCTCGCGATACACGCCGATCGGCGTGGAGCCGGTTGCGAGACCGAGCACCGCGGGGCGCCCCTCCGCGGCGCGGCGGC
>JACDDX010000167.1 GCA_013816685.1 Gemmatimonadales bacterium | reverse complement strand
ACATCGAGCAGGCCGCCGGCGCGGGCGTCACCGCCCTCGTACAACCCGGTGGCTCGGTCCGGGATCCCGAAATCGTGGAGGCCGCCAACCGCCATGGCCTCGCCATGGTGCTCACCGGCCGACGCCAGTTCCGTCACTAGGCTTGTTCCACCCCCAAGCCTGTTCCGCCACCAGGATACCATGACCTCGACCGACTCCCCGTCCTCGTGGGCCTCTGGCACCACCGGCACCGCTGACCCCGCGACCCTGCTCGGCGCTGAGCCACCGCCGTACCGCTGGGCCCTGGCGGCCTTCGCCGTGGTGCTGATCGTCTATCTGCTGACGCTGTCGCCGACGACGGCGTTCTGGGATACCTCCGAGTACATCGCCGCCGCTCGCGTGCTCGGCATTCCGCACCCGCCCGGGAATCCGCTGTTCACGATCACCGCGCATGCGTTCGGTCTGCTGCCGCTGTCGGGCAACTACGCCGTGCGGATCAACCTGTTCGCGGCCGTTACCAGCGCCGCAGGCGCCGGGCTCTGGTTCCTTGTCACCGAGCGCTGGCTGCGCGGCATCGTGCCGGCCCGCTGGCCCCGCTACTCTGCGGCCTTCGGCGGCGTGCTGGTCGGCGCCACCTCGTGGTCGGTCTGGAACCAGTCGACGGTCAACGAGAAGGTCTACACCATCTCGCTCTTCTCCATCGCGCTGGTCATGTGGCTGGTGGTGCGCTGGGGCGATGACGTGCCCGGCCCGCATCGCGACCGCTGGCTGATCCTCATCGCCTACGTGCTGGCCCTGACCTCCACCAACCATCTGATGGGCGTTCTCGCCGGCCCGGCACTCGCCGTCTACGTGCTCTGGACCGACTGGCGGGTGGTCACCCGGCCATGGGTGCTCGGCGGCATTCTCGTGGCGGTGCTGGTGGGCGTGTCGCTGAACTACCTGTGGCTCCCGCTTCGCGCGGGCCAGTATCCGCCAATTAACGAGGGTGAACCAGTCGGGTTCTTCAGCCAGGCGCTCAAGGACGTGCTGAACCGGGTCCAGTACGGCAAGCCCGCCCTCGACCAGCGTCAGGCGCCGTTCGGTGCGCAGCTCGCCAACTTCTGGCAGTACTACTCCTGGCAGTTCGCGCGCGACTGGGGCGCCTTTGCGAGCGTCGCCACCGGTCTCTTTACGCTGCTGGGGCTGACGGGGCTCTGGGCGCTGTGGAAGGCTGACCGGCGGGCCGGCGTGGCGGCCCTGGCCCTGCTCGGCACGCTGTCCCTCGGACTCGTCTATTACATGAACTTCAAGTACGGCTACTCGCAGTATCCCGGAGAGCCGTCGCTCGCGCGCGAGGTGCGAGAACGCGACTACTTCTTCATCGGCTCGTTTGCCGTTTTCGGCTCATTCGTCGCGCTCGGCTTCGGCGGACTCATGCGCGCTATCGCCGACGGATTCCGTGGCCGCGGCACCGAGGCCGGGCGCTGGGCGGCCGCGTCGCCAGTGCTCGCGCTCGCGCTGGTGCCGCTGCTGGGCAATCGGGTCACCGCCAGCCGAGCCCATGAGACGCTCGCCCGCGACTTCGCGTATGACATTCTCCAGTCGGTCGAGCCCTACGGGATCCTCATTACCGCCGGCGACAACGATACCTTCCCGCTCTGGTACGCGCAGGAGGTCGAGGGCATTCGGCCCGACGTCACCCTCGCCAACCTGTCGCTGATGAATACCCGGTGGCACCTGCGCCAGCTGCGCCGGCGCGAGACGCCCCGGTTCAACGCCGACGAGGCCGCCGCACTGTGGCGCACCGTCAAGGTCCCGCCCCGGCCGACGGCGCCGGTCTTCGCGCTCAGCCTGCACGAGCTCGACAGCCTCCCGGAGGCGATGCAGGCGCCGGCGCAAGGCGGTCTGGCCTTTGGCGGCGTGCAGGTGCGCTTCGGCCAGGACGTCCTGCTGCTTCAGGACCTCGCGACGATGTTCCTGATCCGTGACAACATGGGCAAGCGGCCTATCTACTTCAGCTGGAGCGACGGCGGCTACCCCGATCAGACGCTCGGGCTCTCCCCCTATCTCGTGTCGCACGGCATGGTGCGGAAGCTGATGCCGGCGCCGGTCGTCGCGAGCGACTCGGTTGTCAACAGCCCCGGACTGGGCTGGCTCAATCTTCCCCGCACTCGCGCCCTCTTGTTCGACACCTATCACTGGCGCACGGCCGCGCGCGATCGTCCCCGGGGCTGGGTGGACGATCCGTCCGGCTCCATCCTCCAGTTGTACGCGGTGGTCTACAGCGGGGCCGCTCGGGTGTTCGACACGACCGGTAGCAAGGCGCTGGGCGCGCGCGCCGATTCGGTGGCGCGCGAGGTCAGTCAGAACCTCAAGTAGTCTGCAGGCGAGGCGTGGTGGCCGAGTGGTTTAAGGCAGCGGTCTTGAAAACCGCCGACCGGGCAACCGGTCCGTGAGTTCGAATCTCACCCACGCCGTCGTGTGCCTTCGGAAGGTCATGCTGCTCAGCGATCCACGCCGAACCCCGCCCATTCCTGTCGAAGCGTCTGCGCCATTTCCGGTGGGATCGGAATGGTGCGATACAGACCGGGCACCGGCCCACCCTCGGGCATTCCCAGTCGGCGGCGCACCTCGGCGACCGGCAGGCCACGAAGCTCCTCGACCGGAATCAGGAAGAGATTGCTGAGCCGAGTGGCGCGGGCATAGTCGTAGGCGCGGTTGAAGAGTCCCAGCCGAATGCCCCGCCACACCTGACGGAACGACGCGATCCGGCGGGCACACTCCACGAACGCGCCGCCGTAGAACAGCACCCATCCCACCATTCTCGGAACGCCACGCGACGCGAAGTACAGCCCCTGCTCCACCGCTTCCCCGGCCAACAACACGAGCGGGGGCTCATGATGGGTGAACGTCGTCCCTGTCAGGACGTGCGACGCGTCGTGCACCAGGTAGATGTGCTCCGCGGGCCGGGTTCCGTTGATCAGGGTCCGGAATACCTTGAGAAAGGCGGGCTTTGCCGGCACCGGCAATCCGACGTACCCGTTCACGTCGCGGAACCGCTGAATCGCCTGCCCCAGTGTGATCGACTCGCGATCTCGTTCCCAGTCGTAGGCAGACAGCAGCAGTCGCTCAGCCGTATCGCTCATCGTCAAGCCCTCGCCACCATCCGCTCGGCGATCTCGGTCTCCAGATCCGCCTCGCTGCGCCGAGAGATGTACCGCCGGTACCAGACCTCCGCGCTCAGCAGCAGCCAGATCCGGTTGCCGTTATCCACCCGGCGGGCCAGATGCTCGTTCACCAGCGTCGTGACCCGCTCCCGGCGCAGGTAGCCGTCCTTCACCAGCTCACTGTCGAGCAACAGCTTCGGCGCGAGCGTCCGAATCTCGGCTTCCAAGATGTACATCAGCGGTGACGCGAAGCCCTGCTTCTTTCGGCGCAGCACTTCGGGCGGCAGGTAGCGCTCACCGAGGCGCCGCTCCAGATACCGGAGGTTGCGACCGCGGACCTTGTACTCGACCGGCACCCGGGCCATGAACTCCGCGAATCGCGGGTCAAGGAATGGCGAGCGCGACTCCAGACTGTAGGCCATCGTCGCCCGGTCGAGGATCATGAGCGAGTGACCCGGCAGCCGCGACATCGTGTCGACGTACATCATCCGGTCTACGGAGTCGGCCGCCGACGCGCCGTCGTACAGCTCCAGCAGACAGGCGTCCGGCCGCTGCGTACCGGCGCGGGCACGGAACTCCGGCGTGTACAGCTCCCGGCGATGTGCCTCGTTGAACCAGAAGAACTGGAGGCTCTCGGCGTACCGCTCGCCGCCCGTCTTCCGGCTCATCTGATCCACCCAGCGAAGCTTGTGGGTCACGCTCTTGAAGGTGAACTGATCCGGCAGCCGGCGCAGCACCTGATCGGACACGACGTTCCGAATCGGCTCCGGGACGCCGCGGTACATGTCCAGCCAGCGGTCGGCGGCGTAGCGATCGTAGCCCCCGAAGAGCTCGTCGCCGCCGTCGCCGCCGAGCACCACCTTCACGTGCTTGGCCGTCATGCGCGCCAGATGCAACAGGCAGATCGAGAGTGGATCGGCGGGCTCATCGAGCGCCGAGACCAGACGCGGCAGGTCATCGACGACGCTGGGCGTCATCGCCTCGGCGTGGTGCTGCGTCCCGTAGCGAGCCGCCACCGCGGCCGAGGCGGGGAGCTCGTTCAGGTCGCGATACGGGATCCCCATCGCAAAGGTGCGGAGCTCGGACCCGAGCGTCCTCGCCGCGTGCGCGGCGATAATCGTCGAGTCGAGGCCTCCGCTCAGGAAAGCGCCGACCGGCACGTCGCTCACCAAATGGATTTTGACCGTCTCGGCCAGCAGATCGTCGATCCGCTCGAGCAGCTCGGCCTCGCTGTAGGTCCACTTCGGACCGTAGGGAAGGTCCCAGTACCGTTCGACCCGGGTCCGGCCAGCTTCCCAGATCAGGTAGTGCGCGGGCGGCAGCGCCCGCACCCGCTGGAAGAAGGTGCGGGGCGGCTGCACGAAGCGGAGCGTGAGATACTGATCGAGCGCGGCCGGGTCCATGGCAGCGAGGCCCGGATCATCGGCCAGCAGCGCCTTGATCTCCGAGGCGAACGCCAGGCGTCCGGCGGACTCCACGTAGAACAGCGGCTTCTGGCCGAAGTGGTCCCGCGCGATCAGCATGCGGCGGCGGCGGCGATCCCAGATCGCGAACGCGAACATGCCGCGGAGCCGTTCCAGCATCTGCTCGCCCAGGTCCTCGTACAGATGGACCAGCACCTCGGTG
>JACDDX010000166.1 GCA_013816685.1 Gemmatimonadales bacterium | reverse complement strand
CGGTCCCCGGCTCTGGCCAACGCCGGCCGCTCCAGGCGGAGCCGGGCCAGTCCGTCGAAGCCCGGGCGGATGGGCCCCGCGGTCGCGACCCGCGCCATGATCTCGTCGGTGCCGAGGTGCAGCCGCACCCGGGTACCGGAGGTGATCGGTCGGGTGGCCGACCGGTGCAGGGCTACCTTCACGTCGAGTGTCGACCAGGGCGCCCAGGGTTGGCCCGCGTGCACCAGCGTGTCGCCCCGGCGGATCTCGTCGCGCTTGAACCCGGCAGCGCCGATCGCCACCCGTGCCCCGGCACTACTCCGCTCGACCGCCTGGCCGAAACTCTCCACCGACCGCACCCGGCCGCGCTGGCCGCCGGGAAGCAGTGCGACCTCGTCGCCGACTCCGACACGACCCGACCACGCCGTGCCGGTCACGACGGTCCCGACGCCCGGCAGCGAGAAGGCGCGGTCGACGGGCAGCCGGAACAGATCGGCTGATGCGCGCGGCGCCAGGGCCGCTGCCCGTTCCGCGATGCGAAGCCGGAGCGCGTCGATCCCCGCGCCGGTCACGACCGAGACGGCGATCGGCGGGTCGAACGGCACTGGGGAGGCGGCAAGTCGTTCCGCGATCTCGAGCGAGACCAGCTCCAGCCACTCTTCATCGACCAGGTCGGCCTTGGTGATGACCGGAATGCCCGCCGGCACTCGCAGGTACTCGAGCACCGCCAGATGTTCGTCGGTCTGCGGCATGAACCCCTCGTCCGCGGCGATGACGAGCAGTGCCAGATCAAGTCCCGACGCGCCCGCCACCATCGTGCGGACGAAGTCCTCATGCCCAGGGACGTCGACGACACCCGCCGTGCCGCCTCGCCCGAGGTCGAGCGGGACGAAGCTCAGGTCGATCGTGATCCCCCGCCGGCGCTCCTCGGCCAGGCGGTCGGTCGCGCGGCCGGTGAGCGCGGTGACCAGCGCGGACTTGCCGTGGTCGATATGGCCGGCGGTGCCCAGAATCACGCGGCGATCCAGGGGCGGCGCGACCAGAACTCCATTGCAGGCAGCACGGCGCCCTCGGCCAGGTGATAGCGGACGTAGCGTGCAAGGAGTCGGCGATGGGCCGATCCGTGACGCGCGTCCAGCACCGGCAGTGTCGCATCCGGATCGAGAAGCGCCAGCAGGTCCGAGCGCGCGTCAGGTGGAAGTTGCGTGGCGCCCACCTGCGCCGCGCAGGTGGCGCAGAGCGCGCCTCCCTCGCTGGTGTTGAAGGGAAGCGTCCCCTCCACCGGCAGCGCGGTGCCGTCGCGCACGCAGGCGAGCACCGACGGCGCGAAGCCCAGCACGCTCACCAGTCGCCAGAGCACCCGGTACCCGAGCGCTTCTACGTCGGCGGCCGGCACGCTTTCCAGCGCGGTGAGGGACTCGCTCAGCACATCGTAGCTCTCCGGGTGCTGATCCGGGGGGGCGAAGCGGATCATCACCTCCGCCAGCGCGGAGGCGATCGCGTAGCGCTCCAGGTCGGCGGCGAGCCCGGTGTGCAGTCGCGATAGATCGAACGCGGTGAGCACGTGCAGCTCGCGATGCTCCTTGACGAGGTACTGCGCCTGCCCCTCGCTCAGGAGCTGGAGCGCGGCCCCGAACCGGCTCTTCGGCCGGAGCGCGCCCTTCGCCATCGCGCTCTGCACTCCGTGCTCCCGGGTCGCCAGTCGCACGATCTTGGATGTCTCGCTGAAGCGGAGCGCCGACAGCACGATCGCGGGAGTGGCGACGAGGGGCATGCCGGAAGTTAAGCCGGCGGCGAGGCTTATTCCTGCGGCATCTGCGGAATCTCAGCGATGGCAGCGCCGGAGGGACACTCGCCCAGGGCAATCGTGCGGATCTCGCTCAGATCGGCGGGCCGAAGCACGCGCGCGCTGCCGGGACGTCCGCCGCTGCAGGACCCCGCCTCGAGCGCGTACACCCGATCCTGGCTGTCCACCGCCACCGCCGAGTTGCCGCCGGGAATCCGCACACCCTCACCCGCGCCGCGCACCACGACGTTGCTGTCCGAGTCGAACACCATGAGCCCTTCGGCGAAGGAGCTCACGTACAGCCGCGACGCGCCGTCGGAGGCGAGGCCGCCCGGGCCGGTGCCGAAACCGGCGAAGCTCGCGGTCTCGCGCCGGGCGACCGGATCGACTGCCGACAGGCGCCCTTCACCCTCGAAGAAGCTGCCCGTGCTCAACACATACAGGGTCCCATCGCCGCTCTCGGCGGCGAAGCCGGCGTTGCCGGGACCAGTAAGCGGAATGGAGTCCACTCCGTCTGCGATCGTGTTGGTGACCGGATCGACCACGGTCAGCCAGCTCGGCCCCGCCGGGCTGAAGTTCGAATCCAGATTGCCGTTCAGCACGAAGAGCTTGCCGCGGCTGTAGACGATGCCCTGTGGATAGACGCCCACCGGCACCTCGCGGGTTGCGCCGTTCCGGTAGTTGACGCGTGAGATCGAGTTGAGCCCGGGATTGGCGACGTAGGCGATCGAATCGTCCACCACCACCGATCCAGTCGCGCCAGAGCCGGCCGGCAATGGAATGGTGCGGGTGACGCGCGCGCTCCGGAGGCTCACGACCGCGACGGCGTTGTCGAGGCCCAGCGGCACGATAGCGATAGTGTCGCGCGCGGAGACACCGACCGGGGTCGGCGTCGTGCCGCCAAGCGGCACTTCCACGATGGATGCGGGGGCATCCACCGGCATGATCGAGAGGGTGGCCGCGGTGCTGTTCACGGCCAGCAGGACCTCCTGTGGCTCCAGGGCCGGCGCGTTGGTCTCGGCGCAGGACGTAAGCAGCAGAAGACCGGTGACGACGCCGGCAGGGCGCGCGAGGCGACCGAAGGTCATGGTTTTCTCAGGGTGAGGGTCAGGAACACGCTGCGGCCGGGCGTCGGGTACCCGGCGATGAACTCGGCGCGCGCATCACCGATGTCGCGCATCTCCACGCGGGCCAGCAGTGAGGCGCCGAGCCGGCGCTCGAGCCCGGCATCGAGCGTGGTGATCGCGGGCCGCGGATTGGTGCCCGCACTGTTGGGAAAGCGGGCGCCGATCCGGCGGGCGCGAAGATCGGCCGTCCACACCCCGGGCGACCAGGAGATCCCGGCGCCGGCGGTAGTGCGGGGCCGATAGAGCACCTGCGCTCCGCCGGGGGTGTCGTAGGTGACGGCGGCGTAGGTGGCGGACGCATCGAGCCGTAGCGGTCCAGCCGGACGCCAGTCGAGTGAGATCTCGCCGCCGCGGCGCACGACGTCGAAGTTCCGCGGGCTCCAGACGAACCGGAAATCGGGCGACCAGATCACCATGTCCGCGACCCGGCCGGCGAACAGCCGCAGCCCGAGCGATCCGCGAGCGCCGGCTCCGAGCTCGCGGCGAACGCCGAGCTCGCCCTCCCAGCGGACGCGTTCGGGACGAAGGTCGGGGTTAAGCCGTACACCGACCCCTTCACGGAAAAACAGATCGGCGAGCGCGGGCGGCGCGACGGCGCTGCCCAGTGCTGCGCTGATGGTCGTTCGACCGCGCTGCCAGCCGCCATCGAGCCGGGCACTCGCACGCGGGCTGGCATGGCCTGACCAGCCGTCGAGGCGGAGCGCGGGGGTGAGGGTCCACGAGCTATGGCGCCCGCGCCGGAGCGTGGCACCGGCACGGAGGGAGGACTGGGTGAAGGAGGCGCCGTCCTGGACGCCGTCGCCGGCAAAGCGGTCCGTCCGCGCGGACACGCTGAGGCTGCCTTCCCCGCTCCAGTCGCCCAGTCGAAGGCCCGTCTCACGTCCGACCTCGAGGTCCGCGCCGATGCCGCGGGTGTAACTGTCGTAGCCGGCGCCAGACGCCGGCGCACGATCGGCGGCGCGCGTCTCGACCCAGGTCGCCGACGCGCTCCAGTCGACGAGGCGGCTGCCGCGCAGCGTGAGCACGGCGGATCCGTCCTGCGCGGCGGCCAGTGGTGACGGGTTGGTGACCGTGCCGGGCAGCCCGCGACGGCTGAGCCAGGCACGCACGCCGACGTCGATCGGTGTGCGATACCGGAGCGACGCGGACCAGGCCTCACCGCCGGCGTTCCGCCGCGCTGCCTCGCCGCCGCCACGCACCGTGGGGACGGAGTACGGAAAATCCTGCGCGAACCGCTCGCCGGACACCAGCGCGGTCAGCGGTCCGGTGGTGACACCTGCCTGCGCGCCCAGGGCGCCGTGGCTGCCGACCCACGACGCCAGCTCGGGCCGCGTGTCGCCGCTGGTGCTGACGAGCAAGAGCCCGGCGATCGCGCGACCACCGGCGCGCACGGTCTGCGCACCGGGGAGGAGCGTCACCCGCGCGACCTGGCGCGCTGGGATGCGGCTCAGATCGGCGCGGCCGGTCAGCGGATCGTTCAGCGCGACACCATCCACCAGCACCAGAACCTCGTCCGGCGAGCCGCCGCGGATCTGCGGAGCGGCCGGGCCGCCGCTGCCGGTGCGGCGCACCACCACCCCTTCCCAGCCATCCAGCGCGCGCCCCAGGTCGGTGCCCCGGCGGGAGAGCTCGTCGCCCGAGATGGTGATCCCCTGGCTGGCCGTCGCGACCAGAGGATCGAGCTGGACCGGCAGCGGGATCAGCGCCACGACCAAGGCGCGCTCCTGGGTCGGGACGGCGTCCACCTGATCGGTCCAGGGCGCGTACCCGATGCGCCGTACCCGGAGCGGCAGGCGGCCCGCCGCCAGCGCGCCGAGGGTCGCACGGCCGTCCGCGGCCGTGACAGCGCGCTGATCGCCGGCAGTGACCTCGGCGTCGGCC
>JACDDX010000165.1 GCA_013816685.1 Gemmatimonadales bacterium | reverse complement strand
AAATGGCCGCCGGCGGGCGCGGAACCGCTCGAGCGGCCCGCGCCAGCTTCCCTCGATCGCTTCGGGATCGGCATCAGACTCGATGGCCGTGCGCAAGACCGAGCCCCCCGCCAGCCGGTCGAACTGCGCAGGGATCCAGGCAAAGCGGCCCGGATGCCGGCGCCGCACCACGGAGAGCAGGTACACGGCGGACGCCGTGGGATCGTAGGTGGTCCGATCGGTCACTTCGAGGCGGATACCGGCCACCAGCGCGTCCGCATACTTGCCGTCTCCCGGCCTCTCCGGCGTGAATACGACGCCGTGGAAGCGAACTCCGGCCAACCGCTCTCTTCGAATCGCCGACAGGACTGCCGCGGTGTCCAGCCAGGGCGCGCCGACCTGCGAAAACGCCTCGGTCGTGCCCCGACCGACCGAGAGGTTGGTGCCCTCGAACAGGCAGGTCCCCGGATAATGAAAGAGGCTCTCGAGCGATCTGAGGTTCGGACTCGGCGGAATGAACGGCAGGCCGGTCCGATCAAGGGCCTCGTCCCGCCGCCACCCCTTCACCGGCACGACACTGAGCGGAGTCGATAGAGCGAGGTCGGCGGCCGCCATCCGGGCTAGCTCGCCCAGCGTCATCCCGTGGCGCATGGGCATGGCCAGACGGCCCACGGGGGAAATAAACGCGGGATCGAGGACGTTGCCCTGCACCACCCCGCCGATCGGATCGGGTCGGTCGAGGACGACGACGGGAATGTCGTGACGCGCCGCCGACGTCATCACGTCCACGGTTGTGGTGAGGTAGGTGAAGTAGCGCGCGCCGGCATCCTGCAGATCGATCAGCAGGACGTCGATGCCGGCCAGCATCGAATCGGTGGGGGCGGACGTGCGGCCGTAAAGGCTGTAGATTGGTAGCCCGGTTGCCGAATCCAACGACGATGCCACTGCGGCGCCAGGGTCGGCCGCGCCCCGGAAACCATGCTCCGGACTGAACAGCGCCACCAGCCGCACGCCGGCCGCGCTGAGCCGCGCGACATCGCTGACGCCCTGCGCGTCGACCCCGCTCTGATTGGTGACCAGGCCGACGCGCCGGCCGCGTACCAGCCCGATGCTGTCGGTCAGCAGCACCTCGATGCCTGGCTGAACCCGCCCCGCCATCGCGGCCGCACCGGCCGTCGGAGCGCCCCCGCCAGCGCAGGCCACGCACCATCCCACGACTCCCGGTACGACGAGCCATCTGTGCACGGCAAGATCCTCGCGCTCGCGGTCATCCTGCTCTGCGCCTGCGGTCATCCGCAGCCGCCCACCTCACCCGCGCCCGCGCCGGACGCGATCGAGGCCCTGCTCGACTCACTGCCGCTCCGCGACCGGATCGCGCAGCTGGTCATCCCGTGGATCGCGGGCAGCTACACGGCCTTCGACGATGCCGCCTTCTCCACGATCCAGCGGTGGGTCGACTCGCTCCACGTCGGCGGCATCATCGTCTCGATCGGATCACCGCTCGACATCGCGGCCAAGCTCAACCGGCTGCAGCGCCGCTCCCGGATTCCGCTTCTGGTCTCGTCCGACCTCGAAGGCGGCACGTCCCTCCGATTCAACGGCGGCACGCTCCTGCCTCCCAATATGGGCGTGGGCGCCACCGGGAGCGACCGCGACGCGTACGAGATGGGCCGCATCACCGCACTCGAAGGCCGGGCCGTCGGCATCCATCTGGCCTTTGCGCCCGACGCCGACGTGAACAACAACCCCGCCAATCCGATCATCAACGTGCGCTCGTTCGGGGAGAATCCCCGCGCGGTGGGCCGGCTGGTCGCGGCCGAGGTGCGGGGGCTGCAGGAACACGGGATGCTCGCCACCGCGAAACATTTTCCCGGCCACGGCGACACCGGCACCGACTCGCACCTGGCGCTCCCGGTGATCATGGCCGACTGGCGCCGCCTCGATTCGGTCGAGCTGGTGCCGTTCCGCGCCGCCGTGCGCGAAGGCGTGGACGTGATCATGTCGGCCCACATCGCGCTCCCGGCGATCGACACCGGGTACCTGCGCCCCGGCACCGTGGTCCCCGCGATTCTCACTGGCATGCTGCGCGACTCGCTTGGCTTCCGGGGTCTCGTCGTCACCGACGCGCTCAACATGAATGGTGTCGCGGATCTCTACGGAGCCGAGGCCGCGGTCAAGGCGTTCACCGCGGGCGCCGACATCCTGCTGCAGCCGGCGGATCCCGCAGCCGCGATCGACGCGATGGTGGCCGCCGTGGCTCGTGGAGAGATCACGCCGGCCCGGCTGGACAGTTCCGTGCGCCGGGTGCTTGCGCTGAAGGCGCGGCTCGGGCTCTTCGGGCACCGCGAGGTCACCCTCGACAGCATCCCCGACATCGTGGGCCGCGCCGAGTTCCAGGCGATCGCGCGCGACATGAGCGCACGCAGCATCGTGCTGGTCAAGGATTCGGCCGGCGTGGTTCATGGGCTCAAGAGCAATCACGGTCCCATCACTCTGGTGAGCTACGGCGAAGAGGACAACCGATCCGCCGGCACCGCGCTGGCAGCGGAGCTCCGGAGCCTCGGCTATCCAGTGACGGCGCTCAAGCTGTTTCCATCCAGCGGGATCGCCGCCTACGACAGCGCGCTCATCGCGCTCTCGCGCAATCCGACCTCCCTGTTCACCACCGCTGACCGGCCGACCGCCTACCGCGGACGCATCGGGCTGCCCCAGCGGCTGCTCGATCTGATCGAGGGCAGCGCCATCAGCCGTCCGACGGTCGTCGTCGCGATGGGCAACCCCTACGTACTGAGCGGGCTGCCATCGGTCGGCTCGTACCTCATCGCGTGGCGCTCGAACGGCGTCGCTGAGCGCGCGGTCGCAGCGGCCCTGGCGGGGATGGCGGCGATCACCGGCCGCCTTCCGATCTCGCTGCCTCCTCGCTTTCCGGTCGGCTGGGGCGTCCAGCGGCACGTGCCGTAATGCGGCTGCGCCGCCCGCTCCTCCTTGCGGCCGTGCTGGTCACCGCGTGCGCGGCCCGGGTCCGTCCCGGAACGCCGAGGGCCGTTTCCGTGGGTCATCCCGACTGGTCACCCGTCAGCCGTTTTCTCGACTCCGTGATCGCCTCGGGCGCAGCACCCGGGGCGGTGCTCGGCGTCTCGGTGAAGGGGCAGAGATTCTACCATTCGGCCGGCCGACTTGGCCTCGACGACGCGCGCACGCCGGATCGCCGAACGGTGTACGACCTCGCGTCGCTCACCAAGATCCTGTCGCTCACCACACTCGCGATGTTCGCGGTGGAAGAAGGAAAGCTCGACCTGGATGCGCCGGTCGGCCGATACGTCCCTGCCTTCACCGGCGGCGCCAGGGCGCGGATCACGGTGCGGATGCTCCTCGCGCATGCCGGAGGGCTGCCGGCGTGGCTGCCGCTGTACCGGAATGCCGAGAGCCGGGCCGGGTTGATGGCCGCGGTGGACACGACAGCGCTCGTGAGCGAGCCGGGGGCGAAGGAGGCCTACTCCGACCTGGGCATCATCGTCCTCACCCAGGCGATCGAGGGGATTTACGGTGAGCGGCTCGATACGCTGGCGCAATCGAAGGTCTTCGATCGGGTGGGAATGCCGTCGACCCGCTACCTGCCGCCCGTCTCGTGGCGAGATCGCATCGCTCCCACGGAGCAGGATCCGTGGCGGGGACGCATGCTCCGGGGTGAGGTGCACGACGAGAACGCCGCGCGGATGGACGGCGTGTCGGGCCACGCGGGGCTCTTCTCGGATGCGGAGGACATGCTGGCTTTCGGCGAGTGGACCCTCACCCGGGCCGACGCTCCGGCGACGGCGGAATTCATCAGACCGGCCGGCATCGTCGCCGGTTCGTCCCGGGCGCTGGGCTGGGACACACCCTCCGCCGGCAGCAGCGCCGGCACCCGGCTCTCGGCCAGCAGCATCGGACACACCGGTTTCACCGGTACCTCGCTCTGGATCGACCCCGAACGCCGGTTGGTCATCGTGCTCCTCAGCAACCGCGTGCACCCGACCCGGGAGAACACCCGCTGGCCCCCCGTCCGCGCCCGCGTCGCGGACCTGGTGATGACCACCCTCTTCGAGGACGCCCGATGAGGCTCTTCTTCTCCGACTGGTTGATCATCGTCCTGTACTTCGTGGTCTCCGCCGCCATCGGCCTGGCGTACTCCCGGCGTGCGAGTGAGTCGCTGGCCGAGTATTTCGTGTCGGGCCGGGCGCTGCCGTGGTGGCTCGCCGGCACGTCGATGGTGGCGACCACCTTCTCCGCGGATACGCCGCTGGTAGTGGCGGGACTGGTGGCCCGCTACGGCGTGGCCGGCAACTGGCTCTGGTGGAACGGCGCGATCTCGGGCATCCTGACCGTCTTCTTCTTCGCGCGGCTCTGGCGCCGGGCCGGCGTACTGACCGACCTGGAGTTCGCCGAGCTGCGCTACGGTGGGCGCCCGGCGGCGGCGCTCCGTGGTTTCCGCGCCCTCTATCTGGCGCTCCCGATCAATCTCATCATCATGGGCTGGGTCACGCGCGCCATGGTGACGGTGCTGCAGATCTCGCTCAACATCGATCCCTGGACCGCCGCGATCATCCTGTTCGCCGTCACGGCCGGGTACACCATCTTCGCCGGCCTCTGGGGCGTCGTGGTCACCGACACCTTCCAGTTCGTCGTCAAGATGGGCGGTGTGATCGTCCTTGCCGTGCTGGCCGTCAAGTCCGTCGGCGGGCTCGACGTCCTCACCCGCGAGGCGAGTGCCCACTTCGGCTCCCGCGACGCCGCGTTCAGCGTCCTGCCGCCCACCGGCTCGGCCTGGCTGCCGCTCTCA